>CALHUZ010000470.1 GCA_938039305.1 uncultured Saprospiraceae bacterium | reverse complement strand
ACCCTAAATTACTTTTATACTCAAGCTCCATACCCACTTGGTTTTGATGCGCGTAACTACTATGTAAATATCTCCAAACTCATAAGCGAAGCAAGTGGCCTAGTAGCTGGATACCAACCTTACGCTTGGGGACTTGTTATGTCTACAGGATACATAGCTTTCAAGAGTCCTGAGATTACTATGTTTTTATCAGTGTTTGGTGGCATCTTAAGCTTGTTTGCTATTTACGATTTTTGTAAAAACTATATCAAAACTTCTACTAATATATCCTTAGTAGTTGTGTTATTATATTTATTAACGCCAACAGTTACTAATCAGTTTATTATAGAATTCAAGATTGATCTAACACTTGTGTTTTTTCAATTAACAATCTTGAATTTTGTACTGTGGTGGCTCTATGAGAAAAAAAACGCATCGGTAAAAGATCATTCTCTTTTAGATTCAAAATTAGACTTCTCTATCCTATGCATTTTAGGGGTGCTCCTAGGTTATTGTTTAGCAATAAAAGTCTTAAGTGTATTTTTGATTTTCTCCATATTTATTGGCCTATGGTGGTATAGCAAAGATCTTATTGGAGTGATTGGCTTAACTGCATTGATATTAGGCATAGTCATAGTTGCAAAGTTAGACGAACAAAGTGGCTTAAGATCTTATCACTTAAGTCCAGATATAACGAGTTATGCTTTGCTAATTATAGGAGCCTCCTTTTTAGCACTATCATTTGTAAAGAACAAAGCAAGATTCATTGACTTTAGCAAAGCGCTTATACTTTGCAGCTTGTTCATTGTCCTTGTCTTTTCTCCTTGGGTATATAAAAATTATACCTTCACGAAATCTACGTCACTGGTTAGTTTGATTATGGGAGACAAACCTCGCCCAAAATTAAATTATAACGATATGAATAAGAATTATAAGAATTCTTTAAAAGAGAACAAAAAGAATGGGGAGTAAAATCAGTCTTATATTTCTCATCAAGTTAGTTCTTTGCACTTGTCTCATGCCCTCCTTCGCTCAACAAAGTTTAGAGCAAGAGAACATTGTAATAGACATTAATGAGATAGATAATGATAACGAGAGAACCGAAATCCAAAGGTACACTGGTTATGAAGAACTACTCACAAGATATATAACACTGCCTTACGACGTAAGTGCAAATACTTCTCGCCAAGGGCGATACTTTGATATAGGATATTTACTTTTTGCACTATTCCCTATAGCTCTGCTTATTCTTACGTACAAAAAGAAGTTTCTATTTTACACTATACTCATCTCCTCTCTGATCTATCTGGGTATTTGTTTTGATACGACATATGTAAATGTAGAAAACAATATAGCCTTAGAAAGAAGAAGTGAAGCGTGGTTCACAACGGACGCTATAGAAAATGCCACGTTCATTCAGACTTCTCTTGTTCATACATATGACTTGTTAGCTTCAATCGCATTCCCTTTTATAAAAACCCTTGAATCTATATCTGGAACAGATGATCATATCTCTTATCCACTCTTATCTCTTCTATTTATTTTATCGATTCTTCTTTTCGCTAAACTTTTGCCCAACAGAAGCAAAGGCTCAGTACTATCTATAATAACAACTATATTTTTCTTCCTTTGGCTTCTCTTTTCAGGAGGTATCATCTGGTATGGATTATTATTAATTCCAATTTTATTTGGTTGTTCATTTTTCGTTTTAAACCGATACGCGAATGTACATGCCAAGCAAAGCTCTTTGTTCAAGGCTATAATTATAATTCCCTGTGTGCTTTGGATGACTTTAGCATATGCAGCAAGGGTTAGTAATATAGACTCGCAGACAGTCACAGAAAATCTAGGTAAAAGTATCATCAATCCATCTTTGGTTTTTTATTCAACAGGAGTCCATTCTGCCGCTCAATCAAGAGCCCTCATATATAATGGCATAGGCGCGGCGCTTGATGAAATCAATGATAATGATGAACTCATTTATCAAGTGGGAACGAGCATGGCATTTGAAATTAACAATAGCACAACTCGCTGCATTAAAGACAATCTACTTCAGTCCATTTACTGGCTAGTCAACCAATATAAGCGGATGGACATCCTTGATGAATTCCTCAAAGCATCTGAAATCAAATACGTCATTGTAGATCTCTACACTTATACTTTAGATAAGACTCCAGAAAAAAGTCTAACCAAAAAATTTCAACTTTTTGTCAATGCTATACAAGAAAGTCCTGGGTTAAGACTGATGGCAACTGACAGACAATTAGAGATTAAAAAATACTCGGGTGAAGTAATTACCACCTACGCTGTTTTTCCGGGGGATGACCCTGCAATCTCCCAGGTAAACTTAAAGAGTCATGGCAGTTACGCTATATTTGAAGTATTGTAATGAGTCTTAATAATATAGATATCGATCCTTCTGGCGTCTACGTCGTTATTCCTGCAAAGAACGAGGACAGTTATATAGATTCTCTTATAGAGCAGATCAGATCCCTAGGGTTCGAAAACATAGTTATCGTCAATGACTCAAGCACTGATAAAACCAGAGAACTTGCAGAGCAATATGAAGATGTTGTAGTCTTAGACCATGTTATAAACCTAGGGCCAGGAGCAGCAACTCAGACTGGTATAGCTTATGCAGTATCTAAAGACGCTTCCATCATATTGACTATAGATGCAGATCTACAACATAACCCAACCGATCTGGTGAGATTAGTTGATCACTTGGTCAATCAAAAATGTGACTTAGTCATTGGAAGTCGGTTTATTGGAAAAAATAACATCCCTCCATCCCGAATATTCTACAACAAAGTCGGGAATATTGTCAGCTTCTTTCTTACTGGAAAAATGCTTTCAGATAGCCAATCAGGACTCAAAGCTCTATCTAATCAACTAGCCAAATCAATGGATCTAAACTATGATGGATTTGAATTCTGCATGGAGATTATAAAACATGCTAAGTATACAAAAGCGACGATTAGCGAGATACCAGTAGATGTGAGATATTCACCAGAAACAACGAAGAAAGGTCAAAACCTTCGATCGGGACTTAATATGATCTCAAGAATTTTCTCTCCGTTCAATTGATTACATTTAAATGTGAAACATAGCCTTATCGCACTAACATAACGGTACCAGAAGCCATCACAGGATCACCATTTATCAACCTCCCTTCCATGGCATATGGATATATGCCCGAAGACATAGGCTTATCATTTTTATCATTGCCATCCCATTCTCTACTCGATTCTGAATAGGCCCAAACCACGCTACCCCATCGATCATATACATTGAAGTAACTGACACTTCCTAAGCTTTTACCAAATGGTGAGAAATAGTAAGAATCGTTAACTCCATCGGCATTAGGTGAAAAAGCATTGGGTATATATATAGACACATCTGTATCAAGAGTGATGCTAACTGTATCCCTTGCTTCACAACCATCAACAGAAAAAGCAATGACTGATATTGATCCGCTTCTCAAAGGCAAATATTGGAATGATGCTAGATTATCAAACTCAGAGAGCCCTTCAGACCAGGTGGAGGATGCTACGCTGATATTTCCATTGACATTGATCTCAATCTCTTCACCCAGTAATAAAGCAAGGTCTGGCCCTATATTTATATCAAACTGATCAGGATCTATTAAAATAGCTCGTCCATCATCAAAACAATTAAATCTATCTTGGATCAACACCTCATAAGCTCCAGCTATCAGGTCATCACCAGTAAGCCCTGGATAGTCTTTACCATCGATGTTGATATTGTAAGGTGGATAGCCACCGGTTACATTTGATGCAGTTATGACTCCATTTGATGCCCCAAAACACATGGGGTCTTGTGAAGTTAGCTCTGAATCAAGAACTCTTCTCTGTACAGTATCTAGGTGGATCATAACGATACTATCGCACCCTAGCTGAGACATATATTCTTGAATGTACAATCCCGGCTCTAACAAAGTAGCGCCATCAAGCAGTATAGAAGTCCCACCACATATGGTATCAAACCTTTCGTATGCTCTCTTCGAAACCTGAACAGAAATAGAATCCGAAAAGAATCTGCATTTTTCATTTGCAAATGAGATTGCCGTGGCAGCCGTAGAAAATCTAAATGCTGGCCTTTCCAACATTTCAGGATTATATGATAGACGGCTTGTAGTTTGATTTTCTATTACTTCCCAATTACTACCATCTCCACTTACTTCCCACTGATAGAGTCTTTCTTCATCTTCGACTCCTTCTATCAGAGCGATCAATCCAATCGGTAAGTCTTCTTCACAAATGATTTGAGTGCCTCCCACGACACCTACTTCACTCATCGGGCCACATGCTCTAAAAGATATATTATCCAGAGCTAAATCATTGCCAGTTCCTCCGGGAGCATTGTTCCGTAAAGATAATTTCACGCTGGTTTGTCCAGGCTCAGTAACAAAGCTGAAAGAATAATTATTCCATTTTTCATTTTTAGGAATATTGCCAGTATTTAAGACATTATCATCATCTATAAGAAATGAAACATTAGGATCTGAGTGTCCTGTGACGTCACTACGAACAATATTTATAATATCTGCTGAGAATTCATAGGTTGTATTATCACAAAGTCCATCCACAACCTCCTCATAGAAGAAGCCCGCTTCGAAGGAAGCATTCACGACCATCATATAACCATTTGGGTCAGAACTATTGTCTCCTATGATCAGCCATGTCCCATAGACAAACGCCCATTGATTCATATCATTTGTGATCATATAATCTCCATCTGGAGGTGGTCCTGTCTTATTGTAGTTGTAGCCAGGAGCAAGCATGGGATCTTGATCTATAACGAAAGACGGCCCTGAACCAAAATCACCATCTGTAAATAAATTATCGCCTAAACCGCCCGGGCAATCCTGCCCAAACGCCATAAGCCTCACACATAAAATCAAGCACAATATGTAAACTACCCTATTCATTAGCTATCACTACATAGATAGAGTTCTTTGCAGATTATTCCTAACTCAGCCTATGATTAGGCCTACACAAAAGATCAAAATAATCCCTGCTGTAGAAAGTGCTAGTTGCTTAAGGTAGGGGTCCAACTCTTCGGCACTCTTATGACGTTTGACTGCCTTATAGTTGAGCAAAAGAAGAGGTAGTAGTAGAACGAACAGCCACTTTAAGCTTACGCCAAATGACTCCAACACACCGTATAAAATCAGAGCAAGAGCAGCACTTGTCAGAAGAAATAAATGATACATTTTAGCTGAATCCTTACCTATTTTAGCTGGTATGGACATCTTACCAGCCTTGCGATCAGATGCTATATCTCTTATATTATTGACATTAAGAACTCCTGTGCTTAATGCTCCACAAGCATAAGCTGGTAGTAAGATAGTCAGATCTATATCCTTGACCTGTAGATAGTAGCTCCCAGTCACAGTCACCAACCCAAAGAATAGAAATACCGAAATGTCCCCTTTCCCGCTATACCCATAAGGCTTTGATCCGGCAGTATAATTTATAGCAGCCCAGATACTTAGAAGGCCAAGAGCTGTAAAGATTATTCGCCTTGTCCAATCTTCAAAAGCATAAATAACTAATGATAGCCCAAGGGTTAAGGAAACGATCGCAAAAATCACTACCGCTGCTTTCATTTGCTTTAGCGATATCGCTCCAGATTGAACAGCTCTTTTGGGACCAACTCTATCAGCACTATCAGCACCATGCACAGTATCTCCATAGTCATTGGAAAAGTTTGACAAGACTTGAAGACTAACAGCCGTTAAGATTGACATAATAAAGATAGTCCAGCTGAAATGACCTGCGACATAGGCCAGTGTATGGCCCATGATCATAGTTGAGATAGCTAAAGGAAGTGTCCTCAAACGTGCTGCTTCTATCCATGCTTTAACTGCCACAATCTTCTGACTTTAGTACAAGATGGTCTAAAGGTATAGATCCTTTAGGTATCCTTATTCCTCTTTCATCTACTGATACACTCTTTTCATAGAAATAATTGATAAGTCTCTTAGGTTGGAATTACCTTAGACCTCACAGAAATAAGCATATGAGAATTATATACTTCCTCATCGTAACAACTTTGGTGTCTACTCAGTCTTTTTCTCAAGACACTTGGGATCTAGAGAGATGCATCAATCATGCGATAGAGCATAGCATAGATATACAACAAGCGGACTTATCTATAGCTGACGCTGATGTGGTTCAAAAAATAAATGAGCAACAACGTCTTCCTTCCTTGAGTGCCAGTGCGGGTGGACAAACAAGTTTTGGTCGATCTATAGATGCTGCCACTAACGAATTCACGACCAAAAATACTTTCAATAATTCATTTGGCTTGAACGGTGGTGTTACACTCTATAATGGTGGAAGGCTAAAAAACAATATCAAACAAAGCGAAATAGACAGACAAGTAACTCTCGCAGATAAAAAATCAATGATAGCCACTGTCACGCTTAACGTAGTTACTGCATACTTTGAAGTACTATTTGCAAAGGACAATTATCGAAATGTCGAGATCCAACTAAAGAGTATCAATGATCAAATTGATCAGATGAGAAAATTAGTGAGTGCAGGAAGTAGAGCTCAATTTGAATTATATGATCTCGAGGCGCAGCTTGCATCTTCAGAACAACAAGTCACTTTAGCTCAGAATAGAATTGATCTTTCGTTGCTCAATCTAAAGGGTTTTATCAATATAGATCCTGATACAGAAATGGAACTTGCTCTACCGCCAACTGAACAATCCATATACACCGATCTTGACAACATAAACCTTAGTGACGTATATAGTAGAGTAGCTGGCTCAAGGCCAGAACTGGAAGCACTTGATATGCGCATAAAGAGTGGCGAGGTAGGAGTAGATATTGCAAAGTCTCTCTTTCGGCCTTCTATAAGTGCAGGGGTTAATTTGGGAAGTAACTTTAGTAATAGGTTCGTAAGACCTACAGGGTTTTCTGATGCGATAAACGAATCTCCTGTACTTATCAATGGAGAACCAGCCACACTTGGGATCAGACAAGCATTTGCAACAGGTGAAGAGGTCACGCCATATTTTACACAGTTAGATCAACTACTTTCTTATGGTGTAGGCGTTCAGGTGAATATCCCCATATTTAATAATTACAATGCGAAGGGAAATACTGCAAGGTCTAAAATCAATGTTGAGAATCTTAAATTGAATAAGCAGAAGTACATTATAGACCTTAGAAATATCCTTGGACAATATCTAACTGATGCGAAGGCTGCTAAAAGAAATTTAGAAGCTTCTGACAAGGTCTTAGCCGCAAGACAGATAGCGTACGACAATGCAGAAAAAAGATTCAATCTCGGAGCTATCAATTCATTTGATTATATCAGTATTCAAGACCAACTCAATACAGCGCGTACAGATCAGATCATCGCTAAGTATGACTACATGCTTAAAATGAAGGTGCTCGATTTTTATCAAGGATATCCAGTTACACTTAAATAATAACAGAACAAATAGAAGGCAACACTCATGGCAAAAAAGAAAAATAGCAGAAGGAAATGGATAATTTTAGGCCTACTACTCATACTCGGTCTAATAGCTGCTAGTGTGTACTACAAAAATTCCTCTGCGCCTAAAGGGTTAGAAGTGGAAGTGGCTACGGCAGAAAGTCTATCAATAAAAGAGAGCGTTTCGGCATCAGGTAGAATTTACCCAGAAGTTGAAGTAATCATAAGTTCAGATGTTTCGGGAGAAGTAGTAGCGCTTTATGTCGAGGAAGGAGACTCTGTAGTCCAAGGTCAGTTGCTGCTCAAAATAGATCCAGAGGCATACTTGTCCTCAGTAGAACGTGGTGTGGCTGATCTAAACAATGCGAAAGCACAGCTTTCAAGGTCAAAAGCACAGATCGAAACAAGTAAAGCGCAAAAAGAAGAATTAGCTACAACACTAATTCAAGCTGAGCGAAATCATAAAAGAAACGAAGAGTTATTTAAGCAAGAGGTTATATCCCAAGTAGAATTCGATCAGACATTGGCACAGGTTGAATCTGCTCGTGCAGGTATAAGATCTGCAGATGGAAACATCCGTGCTGCAGAAGAGACTGCTTTAGGATCTTCGTTCTCAGTGAAAAGCTCTGAAGCCGTGCTCAAAGAATTAAGAACAAATCTAAACCGTACAACAATAAAAGCTCCAAGTAGTGGCATCATCACTAGCCTTACAATTGAAAAAGGCGAACGCGTAGTTGGAACTGCTCAAATGGCAGGAACTGAAATCATGCGTATCTCAAATCTCAACACGATGGAAGTGCAAGTAGAAGTAAGTGAGAATGATATCTTGAAAGTGGCCCTTAATGACCCTACGGAAATTGAAGTCGATGCATACTTAGACAAGACTTTCTCAGGGCGTGTCACTGAAATAGCAAATAGTGCTTCTAATGTAGCTGGGACCACGAGTGCAACAGCTTCACTTAATTCTGATCAAGTAACTAACTTTATAGTGAAAATCAGAATAGATAGGGACTCTTACAGTAGTCTTGGAACTGCAGGCAACTCTTATGCATTCAGACCAGGCATGTCAGCGTCGGTATCAATTATAACTGAAGAAAAAAATGATATACTATCAGTTCCTATTCAAGCCGTAGCTGTCAGAGTACTTGACGAAGATGCCAAGGATGAAAAATATGAAGAAGTTGTATTCTTGTATGAAGCTGATACAGCTCGCATGGTACCCGTTAGTACTGGAATCCAAGATGATGAGTTCATCAATATTACGTCAGGATTAGAAAGTGGAGTTGAAGTAATCAGTGGCCCCTACTCCGCCCTCTCTAAAGAATTAGAAAATGGAAGTGAGCTGAGAAAGAAAGAGGATGACGATTCAAGTAAAAATAAAAAGTAATCGAGCCCTTATCATATTCGTAAGAAGCCCTAAACTTGGAAAGGTAAAAACAAGGCTTGCCAAAGAAGTAGGAGACCAAAGAGCTTTAGATATTTATAAGCAACTGTTGGCCCATACACGAGAGCAGTCCATTAAAGTTGATGCAATCCGGCTGCTATTCTATAGCGACGAAATAGTACACGACGAATGGTCTGAAGATCAATTTAAAAAATCGCTTCAAGTGAATGGCGATCTCGGAGATAAGATGTTAGCGGCATTTAAAAAAGCCCTCATGTCTTGTAATCAAGCCATAATAATAGGAAGTGATTGCCCTCAATTGAATAGTAGTATAATTAACGAGGCTTTTGACAAATTAGAAAACCAAGATATCGTCATAGGCCCTACACATGATGGAGGCTACTATCTTATAGGCATGAAGAAAATCCATAAAGAGCTCTTCCTTGATATGACATGGAGTACGTCTGAAGTATGTGCGGAAACTATAAGTAGAATATCTGCCAGAGATCTTTCCTACAGTTTAATGCCTGTCTTATCAGATGTCGATTACAAAGAAGATTGGGACAAACACGGCTTTGATAATTCTGCATCACTAAAGGTCTAACAAGTCTATTCTTCTATCTCAAGCTCCCACCCATCATAAGTTCCATTTAGAGATATTGCTCTTTGATTCAGCCTTAGGGTGATATTGCTCAGCTTATCAATAACTAATTTGTCAGACCGAGACCCAGTGATCATATATGGCAGTGCACTTGATTCTGTATCATCTAACGCTTCTATTTTAAAATTTTGCTGTATCAGAAACCTTCGATAGTCATCGCGATCATCATCACTTGCAAAAGATGCAAAGTGTTTTAATTGCACCTTTTGATCAAAATTGAAATCTTCGGATTGCAATACATAGATAATCTTACTATTGATCATAGTCTGAATAAGGAATTCATCAGGATAGATAAAATCCTCATATAATTTCCAGTTTTCATCCTTGATAATTTTATAATCTACAGACAAGCCATCTAGCATATCTAAAAGTTGAACAGCCGATGAAGAATCCTGTATATAAAAGTAATCCTTGGTTGTACATTGATAAATGAGTCTACCTACATCTTCTACATACATCTCTACTGACAAGATACTATCGACAGATTGTGACAACCTTTCAACCACCCTCATTTCAAGTTTTTTCATAAAACCTCTATCATCACAGTCTAAACCCGTTTGGTTGATTTCCAAAAGATAAGGCAAATCCAATATTGGACTGCGATCTTTCAAGTCCATATGGACCATCATCCTTCCTGGCTTACCACTCCAGACAGCGTCGTATTGATCCCATTGAGCACTGATTTCAAGAGAGCAAATTAGAATAGCAAATAATACTACCACAGACTTAAGGCTGACCATCATTTACAGAAGTGTGAAAAAATTGACAAATGAAATCAAGTGTAGGTTTTGTTAAGTCTTGCGCTTCTTTTTCTTGGCTGCAGGAAACAAAACATTATTGAGAATGAGTCTGTATCCAGGCGATTTAGGATGTAAGCTAAGATCAGTCTCGGGATCATCTACATAGTGCTTATAATCCTCAGGGTCGTGACCACCAAAGAAAGTCCAAGTGCCATAACCAAATGTGCCATGCATATATCTCGCTTCATTCACACTCTTGTTCTCTCCCATAATCAGCACATCTGACTTTATAAATTCTCTGTCGTAAGCTGTAGTCTGACCCATAAAGCCTTTCACTGTTCTCGTATGATTCTGGGTTAGCATAGTTGGTATCACATCCCACTTCGCACTAAAGTCAAATAAAGAGAAATAATCAACTTCCGGTTTTATTCTCCTTTTCTGGGGAGACATATCGATCGAAGAATATTCGTATTCCATCGGGTTTTTCACAAGCGTAAAATCTTTAAACGCAAACGTCTTTGAAAAATCAAGTTTCGATTGTGCATTAGGATCCGCACTATCTCCATCATACATCTTCTCACATATATCCAATCCTTCCGCTGCTAATGCTATATCATAAGAATCTGTGGCACTACACATAGCAAACATAAACCCACCACCCTCAACATACTCTTTGATCTTCTTAGCTACAGCAAGCTTGAGTTGCGAAACTTTAGCAAATCCTAAACTAGTTGCCAACTCTTCCATGAGTCTTTGATTCTCACGATACCACATCTCTGTGTGATATGATCTATAGAACTTTCCATATTGACCTGTAAAATCTTCATGATGTAAGTGTAGCCAGTCATACTCAGCTAATCTATCCCCTAGTACATCTCTGTCATATATAGTCTCATAAGGAATCTCTGCATAAGTCAGTACCATGGTAACGGCATCATCCCAAGGCTGCACTCGCTCTCCTTTAGCATTGAACTCGGGCGTATACACAGCTATCTTAGGAGCTTTCTCAAGCTTGATGACATCTTGATTCTGTTCAGGACTTGCTATTTTACTTCGTATTGATGCAAACTCTCCATTGGAGATTACTTTATAGTCCACATTACGAATCTTACATTCTGCTTCTGCCACTGTCGTATGCTCGAAGGCAAATGACCCACCATCGTAATTTAGTAACCAGTATGCTTCTAATCCCTTATCAAGAATCCAATAAGTCATCCCGTAAGCCTTTAGGTGGCTCTTTTGTTGTTCGGCATCCATCGGAATCAAAATATATGAAGCCATTGCCATCTTCGTGACGAAGAGAAAGATCATTAAAAGGGTTGTTCTGCGCATATATATGTTACTGTAAGTAGTCTAACATGGTGAACCACATTGTGGTTCCGTGCCGAAATGTACTGCGTGCTCTTCAACTTATCCTGAACAACAGAGTATTTAAGTCTTTTTTATCATTTCTACCATAGAAGTAACGCATCTAATCCACAAATAGTCAGAGAATAAGAAAGAATTATTATTTACTTAATACCCCTAAATGATTACAATCAACGTTCATAATAGTGGCATCTTTGTCAAACACAATGATCTCAGTAAGAAATAGTGGAGCAGCTTAGTTTTCAATACCCCATATGGTTGATCGTATTTTGCATCTTAGGAGCTATCCTAGGCGGTGTTCTTCTATATGCAAAGACCAAACCAATAGACAAAGATAAGAAGTGGTTAAAGCCACTACTTTTTCTTCTTAGAGCGCTACCCATTTTTGCTATTGGAGCTCTTTTATTAGGCCCTTTGCTCAGACAGATTCAGATGGAAACAAAGCGTCCAGCTATTGTGATTCTGTCAGATGTCAGTAAATCAGTCGGAAACTGGCACACACAATTTGGCACGACAGAAATAGCTAGTGACATCAACGGGCTCAAAGGAATTTTAGATGAGAAGTATAAGGTGACTCAATACGCCTTCGGAGATAAAATATCAGTGGTCAATGAAGACTCTTTGATATATGATAAAGACATTACTAATATCAGCGATGCCCTACAATACATAAGTGATGTATACGAAGGCGAAAATCTCGGTGCTGTCATCTTAGCATCAGATGGAATATATAATGGTGGTCAAAATCCACTATATGCCTCCATACCATCCAATATCCCTATACATAGCATAGCACTAGGAGATACAACGAGAAGAACAGATGCTGCTGTACAGACTGTCTTATACAATGAGGTGGCCTATCTGGGAGACGAGATGATCACCCAAGTTGACATCAAAGCTGTCAATGCTGAGAATCAAACCCTGAGACTTACAATCGAAAAGGAAGCAGGAGGTTCTTATGTCTCTGTTGATGCACATAATATACAAGTTACGAGCAATGACTTCTTCAAAACAGTTGAGACTACTCTCTCCTTAAAAGAAGCTGGCATCAGTCATTATAGATATCGCATCTCTTCTCTTAAGAATGAAGTTAATCAATCTAATAATCGAAAGGATATCTATGTAGAAGTATTGGATGCGCGACAAGAGATAGGTATTATAGCCGCTGCACCTCATCCAGATCTCACTGCGCTAAAGCAAATCCTTGAACAAAATAAAAACTACAAAGTCAACCTACATTTTGAGGGTCCATCAACTGAAGATCTATCTGCTATGGATCTCGCTATATTTCACAATCTACCTACAGGTGGCCGAAATCTAAAAACAACTCTGACTACATTAGATAATCAGTCTACTCCTCGAGTATATATAGTTGGGGAAGGAACCGATCTAGTTCAGTTTAACAAACTACAGTCATTAATCACCATCAAAGGAAGCAGAGGAGCCGCTAACAATGCACAAGCAGAGATAGATAGCGACTTTGAAAATTTTACACTTAGTAGCCAATTGAGATCTGGACTAAAGCGATATCCTCCCTTGTCTACGCCATATGGAGAATATACCACAAATGGAAGTGTCCAGACACTCTTATATCAGAAGCTGGGAGATATCACTACAGACTTTCCTCTATTGTCTTTTGCTGATAAGGACGGCATCAAGACTGCTTTCTTATTAGGTAATGATATCTGGAGATGGAAGCTTTTTGATTATTTACAACATGAAAACTTTGATCTTATAACTGAGCTTTTAGATAAAGCTATCATCTATACTTCTACTAAAGAGGATAAAAGAAAATTTCGCGTAAGCACGAGTAATACTGTCTTTCTCGCGAATGAAGACATAACTATCTCCGCGGAATTATATAATAACAACTACGAACTCATCAACACTCCAGAGGCGACAATTAAGCTTAAGGATAACGACGGAAATGTTTTTGATTATACCTTTTCTAAGAATGATCAATCCTACCTTTTATCTATCGGCAGACTCAGCCCAGGCTCTTATAGTTACGATGCTGAGACTATCTTTAATGGTGAGCAGTATGCCGCTCAAGGCAAATTTGTGGTTCGAGAGATTCAGTACGAGCTCTATGACCTGGAAGCTCAACATAATCTTCTTTATGCTCTGGCACAAAAGACCCAAGGGTCTGTAAGTTATCCTAATCAGATTGCCGACTTAGGACAACGTATACTGACTGCGGATAACATAAAACCAGTTGTATACCAGAATGTCATATCCAAACCATTAGTGGATAGCAAGTGGCTCTTTTTCCTCTTGGTTATCCCATTGATATTAGAATGGCTGCTTCGTAGATATCACGGAAGTCTTTAACTACCACCTTTCTTATTATTTGATAGTTCTACTTAACGTGGTCTAAAACTCTTGTGCTATCGCAGGTCGTGAATAGTAAATCTGTATATGTAATCTGTAGGGAGAGTTAGAAGTCGCTGGACAGCATGTGAGTATCGGGAAAAATAAAAAAAGAAAAGCTGGTCGTGATATCAGACGACCAGCTTTGCAATTATAATCCCATGAACATAACTCTTAGGCCACTCCTGGCCTTACTCAATATATTAACTCAAAAACTTTTCAACTTTAGTGGGGATGCTTCTTTTTAGAGCTTATATGTTTGTTAATAGAAAGCTGCATTTCTAAAAAGAAGCAACAATCTATTAACAAATCATAATCCCATGAACATATCCGAAATGATGACTGAGACTCGTTAGCCTCTTCTGCCATTGTTTCATACTACAAGTATATTCCTAAAAACGAGCCTCATCAAATACAAAAATTCACTATTGTTACCAATAATAAAAAAGTTAATAAAATACAACACATTGATTTTCAACTAATTGTGATATAATTACCTGAAGTTATTGTTCTATAATAATAGAAATATGTCTATATATTATGGAAGAAATATGCTTGAAAAAAAAATTGAAAGAGGTTGCGAGAGAGCTAAAATGGGTTTTGGTAGCGCGGGTCGTTCATGAAAACTGGATCTTCTAAGGTCATAATGAACGCCTTTAGGGCTTGTCTATCTTCTTGACTAAGATTCAAGACTCGAAGATTGGGATCGACATTACGAGAAAACTTAACACCATGGTCATAGTGATCTATAACTTCATCTAAAGTCGTAAATCTCCCATCATGCATGTATGGGGCACTCTGCATAATATTGCGTAGCGTTGGAACCCTGAACGTCCCATTATCAAAGGATACTCCTGTGACGGCTCCTCTGCCATCATCAGCAAGAGCCATTTCATCTACATCGTCAAGGCCATTATTAAAGTATTCGTCTGTCGTGAACAATGGTGCATTATGACAGTGGCCGCATTCAGCGTGTCTCCTTACATCTGGATCAATATCAAAGAATATGTTGTGTCCGAGTAACTCTTCATCTGTGAATACCTCATCACCTGCTATGACAAGATCATACTTAGATCGACCACTGCTGATCAGGGATCTTTCGAACTGAGCAATCGCTTTCACAGCGAGGTCCTTAGAGATCTCTGTAGTATCGCTGATCCCAAATGCCTTCCTGAACAATTTTGGATATTCAGCATCAACTCGAAGTCTATCCTCCACATCTGGCCACGAGTTATGGAGCTCTATAGGATCCTCTACTGGCAGTAGAGCTTGCTCCTCTAATGTATTGACCCGTCCATCCCAGAATAAACCATTGTTATTGAATCCAATATTCAACAAACTCATAGAACTTCTATTAGTAAGCATATCGGTTACGCCTGGACTAAAAGCTTTGTTATCAGTGAAACTGCCTTCAGGCAAATGACAAGATGAGCAGCTTAGCGTATTATCGACCGATAAGATAGGATCATAAAAGAGCATTTTGCCTAAGTCAACTCCTTCCATAGTCATCGGATTATCCTGAGGAATCACCATGGCTGGAAAATGACTCGGTATATCTAGTACATAAGGGCTTGGATCATAAGGTATATCCAATAGAGAGTCATTAGACGACGGCATGTCGTCACAACAACTTGCTATTAAGATTAAGACTGACAAGAATATATAGTTCTTCACA
>CALHUZ010000469.1 GCA_938039305.1 uncultured Saprospiraceae bacterium | reverse complement strand
CTCAATCGCGCATTCTCTTTCAGTCGTTCATATTTTGACTCATACGGCGCAAGGTATTTATTAGAAATTCGATCTTGGATAAAACTGAGCATCTGACCAGGTTCTAATTTATAAAGTTTGATCACCGAATGAGAAGAAAGTTCATCTAATGCAGTTTTGTATTCGGACATAGACATATGTACAGCCCGTGCGTCCTTTTCCATATCCAGTTGTATCCAACCATCAAAGAGTTGCTCATAATGTCTCATGAAGTAATCCAATATAGGATACAATTTAGGATGCCGATGTTCTTCTTTTCGCAACTCTTTAGGCGAGAAAGAGATGCTACAATAGATGCGAGGGCGACTATCATACGACACTTCCCAAGCACCGAGCTTTTGCCAAAGTTTTAGGCCATTCAAAAGTGGTCGCAGCGGCACACCTATGATTTTAGAAAGCTTAGATGGCTTCAATGGTTTAGATCTACCGATTCCTTCACCAAGTCCGACATTATAAAACACATGAACTGACTTGTACAGCTTCATCGCAAATTCAAACTCTGGAAAATCATCTCTTTGTCTTCGCTCGCTATATGACAGATCTTGTTTGCTGAACAATAAAACAGCCTTAGATGTAGAACCATCTCTTCCCGCTCTTCCGATCTCTTGATAGTACTCTTCTATCGAAGGCGGGATGTCATAATGAATCACCTGTCGGATGTCACTGATATCTATGCCCATGCCAAAGGCATTAGTCGCTGCGACGATCTGAAGTTTATTCTCCTTAAAGTCCTTTTGGATCTTCTTTTTCTCTTTATAAGTCAGGCCTGCATGAAAGTAAGCTGACTTTACCTTATGATTGCTTAGCATTTGAGCAATCATCTCGACCTTCTTTCTACTCCTGACGTAGATAATGGTCTTCAAAGAAGACTGACAATACTTTAGTACAGTACCAAGTTTGTCCTTTGACTCAAGTACTCCGATAGCAATGTTGTCTCTTACAAAGCTTCCTTTTACTACAGTAGGTTCCTTCGCAAAAATCAACTTCTTCAACTCCTCGATCACTTTGTCTGTAGCTGTCGCTGTGAGTGCTATGACTTGCCTCGGCTTCATCTCATCGATAAAGTGTCTGATCTCCATATAGCTCGGTCTGAAGTCATGTCCCCATTGTGAGATGCAATGTGCCTCATCTATAGCCAAGAGATCAATATCCAACTTCTTGATCCGCGCTAAGAACAAATCATGCTGCAGCCGCTCAGGAGACACATAAAGTAGCTTGATATCTCCGAAGATGCAATTGTCCAGGATGCGGTCGATATTGCCATAAGTATGCCCACTATGTATGGCTTCAGCTTTGATGCCTTTACTCTTAAGAGCACTGACTTGATCTTCCATAAGAGAGATCAGTGGTGAGACCACTACAGTAAGCCCTGTAGCCAATAGAGCGGGCACTTGATAACATATGGATTTCCCTCCACCAGTAGGCAACAAAGCGATCACATCTTGTCCATCGGACAGTGCATTAATAACTTCATCTTGCTTTGCTCTGAAATTTGAATAATTCCAATACTTTTGCAGCGCTTTTTGAGCCTCTTCTTTGGTAAATGGTGCTGACAATATTATTGATTTGTTAAAACTGCTTGCTACAGAACAAAGCTAACCTAAAGATCATTAAGCAATAAGTAAGTGATCTTTAAGGAATAAGTTTTGGATCATCGGCAAAGACTTTCACCACTTAAACTGACATATGTCTATTCTTCTTAGGACTTCTATTATCATTATCATCCTCTTTTCACTTTCGTCAAATACACTAACTGCTCAATCAGTTAACTGGTATCAAGGCGAAAAGACAGCTGCTAATCCGTACAATATCAACACTGACGCTGTCTACGAAAACCTCATCAAAGGACGCACTGGCAAGCCAGTCATCGTCGCAGTCATAGATTCTGGAGTAGATATCGAGCACGAAGACCTTAAAGATGTGATCTGGATCAACAAAGATGAAGTCCCAGACAATGGAATAGACGACGATAAGAATGGATACATAGATGACGTCAATGGTTGGAACTTCATAGGCGGTGCAGATGGCACTCCTGTCGCAGCCGATACATACGAAATGACTCGTCTTTATGCGACATACAGAGAAAAGTTCAAGAATGCTGATCTATCTAAACTAAGCAAGAAAGATAAAGCGCTATATGATGACTATGTAAAGTTTGGCAAGCGCATAGAGAAAGAGACCAAAAGTGCTAAAGAGCAATATGCTGGATTTGAAGAGCGCGCAGATTTCTTTGGTGGTGTTTTAGATCATATAAAGAAGATCTCAGCTGAGCGCGAAATAGATAAAAACTTAATCGACTCTCTAACTACGTCATTCAATCAGACAGATGCAGTTATGGCCAATATCTATAACTACTACGAAGGAGAGACTGGTGCATACCCACCTATTGATCAATTAGAGTTTGAATTGCTTGCACCTCTTGAAGATGCTCTTCACTACTTCGGTGGAAAGTTTAAGCATGGATGGAATCCTGACTTCGATCCAAGGCACATCGTTGGAGATAACTATGATGACAAAACAGAGAGATACTATGGAAACAACCTAGTCGAAGGTCCAGATGCTATGCACGGTACACACGTCTCAGGTATCATCGCAGCAGCAAGAAATAACGACATCGGTATCAATGGCATCTCAGACAATGCAAGAATCATGGTCGTGCGCGCAGTACCAGACGGTGACGAAAGAGATAAAGATGTCGCTAATGCAATCAGATATGCAGTAGAGAATGGCGCATCAATCATTAATATGTCATTCGGTAAAGGAGCTTCTCCAGAAAAAGGAATCGTAGACGATGCCATCAGATATGCCGAGAAGAATGATGTCCTTATCGTTCATGCAGCTGGTAACTCAAGTGAAGACATCGGAACTGCAGAAAACTATCCAAACGATTATTTCGAAAAGCCAAAAGGATTCTTATTTTTCAAAAAGAAACAACCTAAAAACTATCTCAGCATTGGTGCTTCAGGTCCTTCTGCTGCAGAAGATATGGTTGCAGAATTTTCTAATTACAGTATCAAAGACGTAGATGTATTTGCTCCAGGCGTGCAGATGCTTTCTTCTGTCCCAGATGATCTTTATGAAGTAACACAAGGCACGAGTATGGCCGCACCTGTAGTTGCAGGAGTTGCTGCACTACTCAGATCATACTTTCCAACTTTAACTGCTCAACAAGTGAAAGAAGTCATCATGAATTCTACGCAAAAGATCGACACCCTAGTGAAGAAGCCCGGTACAGAAGAGATGGTTCCTTTTTCAAGTTTATCTATCAGTGGCGGTATTGTCGATATTGAAGCTGCTTTTAAGTTAGCTGG
>CALHUZ010000468.1 GCA_938039305.1 uncultured Saprospiraceae bacterium | reverse complement strand
AGATGACGGTGGAGATTTAACCAATCTTGTTTTGGATAGTCACCCAGAGATGGTTGCAGATATTAGAGGTTTGAGCGAAGAGACAACTACAGGAGTACACAGACTATATGAGAGAGAGATCAACGGAACACTTGTACTTCCTGCGATTAATATCAATGACTCTGTAACTAAGTCTAAGTTTGACAACAAATACGGTTGTAAAGAATCTTGTGTAGATGCGATAAGAAGAGCAACTGATGTTATGATGGCTGGTAAAGTAGCTGTCGTTGCAGGATATGGTGACGTAGGAAAAGGTTCTGCAGCTTCATTAAAAGGTGCTGGGTGTCGTGTTATAGTAACAGAGATTGATCCAATATGCGCGCTTCAAGCTGCAATGGACGGATTTGCTGTTAAGAAGATGGATAATGCCCTCGCTGAAGCAAATATCATAGTAACTGCAACAGGGAATAAGAACATCATCACAGATCGTCACTTCAAAGCAATGAAGGACAAAGTCATAGTTTGTAACATTGGTCACTTTGACAATGAGATCAATATGGAGTGGTTAAATGAGAACCATGGTGATAGTAAGATTGAGATCAAGCCACAGGTAGATAAGTATACTATTGATGGTAAGGACATCATCATACTCGCTGAAGGCAGACTTGTGAATCTTGGATGTGCCACTGGCCACCCGTCATTTGTGATGTCTAACTCATTTACTAATCAAGTACTTGCACAATTAGAATTGTGGATGCACACAGATAAGTATGAGAACAAGGTCTATATGCTTCCTAAGCATTTAGATGAAAAAGTAGCATACCTTCATTTAGAAAAGATCGGTGTTGAGCTCGAAGAGCTTTCTGATGATCAAGCAAAGTATATTAATGTCGATAAGAACGGCCCTTATAAGCCAGAGTACTACAGATACTAATAGACATATTAGAATAAATAATAAAAGCCTTACGACTTGTGAAAGTTGTAAGGCTTTTTTATTTCTATTAAGTACTTTTTAGCATAATTAAATGCGAAGAAACAAAAGCTAATTAGAATCTTGGGTTTACGATATTGTTGTTTCTTGTACCAAATCTATAGTTAAAACCGACATAAGAAAAATAAGAATAGTTGGTGTCTAATTGTCTGTTTTGTAATATGATATCTTGATCAGATATTTCACCTTTGGAGATATTGATTCTGTCTCCCACAAATGAAATATCTCCTCCAAATTCTAAACTTAACCCTCTCACAAGATTAAGCTCTATATTAGGATTGAAGGATATACTATATAGGCTTAAGTCATGTAGATATTGATCAAACTCAATATCAAATTCTATTTCACCCCATTTTTGAGTTAGTATGTACTCAATATCTAATCCCTGTCTCCACCTTGTTTCCTCTAATTTATCAAATACAGTTAGTTCGGTGTAGTTTCTATATTCTATACCTACTGAGTATAAAAAGCTAAATCGCTTGGTGCTACTTTCGGAGTATGGGAAGATGTTGTATTCGATAGCAGGTTTAAAAAGTGCTTCGAAGTCTGTATTTCCAAAAGATGAAGACCCAGCAGATGCTCTAGCGCCAAGAGACCAATTTGGGCTTATGCTTTTTACATACTGAGTGAAAAAAGTAGATCTTCTGTTTTCGCTCTTTACTTCTTCTCCATCCGATAAGGTGAAAGTAGATTGGTTTAGACTGTATCTGGTGAAGATGAAGAACTTGTAATCCTCTTTGACTTGTGATGCTGAAAATCTTCCACTATAAAATTGTTCGCTAAAGCTTGCTTCCCCATTTACTCTTGTGTCAAGGCCTAAGTTGAAGGACCATAACTTCCAAGGATCTTTTTCATTTTCACCTGTGTCTTTGTCAACAGAATCTTCTTCTATCTTTTCCACGGAGTAGTCTATGCGATCTGCTATATCAGAATTAAGAAGTGCTGGTAGGATTCCCTTTTTAAAATTTCTTACAAACAAATCTCTTCGTTCTACTTCAGAGATATTGGCTGGTCGATAATACTTGACGGTGTCAGTGCTTGTTATAGATGGATCTGCATAATCAAAGATCATCTGTATTTCTCTGGCACCTGCACTTGCTGATTGTTGTGTGACAAGTATGTATACATCGGCTCCTTGTCTTTCTCTCTTATAGTTCACATAGCCATGCTCTTGTCTTAGGAAGGTCGTAAAACAATTAGTCTGACAATCCAGAAAGATGGATGGCTTTGTGGTATCACTTTGTCCATTGCAGACAAAACATACCAATATGGTAAAGCCTAAGGTGATAAGGTTTCTCATAAGTTAATCTAACGCATATGACTTAGGATTATGCGTAAGAACTCAAATAAATCAGTGAGAAACTCTTGATATGAATAGTGCGTACACAGAGTATATATTTGAGTAATCAGAGTGGTTTAAGTAATTCAATTATCTTATATCTTTGATACTATGTTCAAGACATATCTCCAGCTCGGATTTGAGCACATATTAGATCTCAATGCCTACGATCATATTCTATTTGTGGTTGCTTTATGTGCAGTATATGTAGTTAAAGACTGGCGAAAAATATTGATACTCGTCACGGCATTTACTATAGGTCATAGTGTCACGTTAGCGCTTTCTGCATTAAATATTGTTGTATTCCCTAAAGATATTATTGAGTTTTTAATACCGTTGACGATTCTTGCTACCGCCATATTCAATGTCACGAAAAAGCACGACACCGAAAGAATGATTAGGTGGAATTACTTCTTGGCTCTATTCTTTGGCTGGATTCACGGTCTAGGATTTTCTAATTTCTTTAAGTCGCTTATGGGAAAAGATGAAAACATTTTAGGCCCTCTTTTCGCATTTAATGTAGGTGTAGAGTTAGGGCAACTCATCATAGTTGGTGTAACAGTTGGTCTCGGATATTTGATCGTAAATGTATGTAAAGCTCCTCATAAAGAGTGGAACTTATTTATCTCTGGAGCTGCCGCAGGTGTGGCCATAATGCTTCTGCTGGACGCTAAGTTTTGGTAGCTCATTTGGGACAATTGTAAGATTTTATTTGGCATCAGCCAACCTATCTTTGAACTCTGTCGTATTACTTCATATCAACACCAAATAATTAAAAAGAAGTTATGTTTAGATATGCCATTTTAACATTGATGACTACAGTACTCCTTCTTCAGTCTTGTACACAGGAAGAATGTACTACCACATACACATAT
>CALHUZ010000467.1 GCA_938039305.1 uncultured Saprospiraceae bacterium | reverse complement strand
GGATTGTATAAAAAGCCAGTTGGGCCATTCACATAATTGCGAATACAAGGTGTTATATAAGCTGCTTGACCATCCCAACGAGGAACATTGAGCTTCTCATCCATCCAGACTTTATACTCATTGTTGCGAGGATCATTGTACTTTCCAAATTGCCAGTTGATCCTCCATCCTGTATCTGATCCTTCTACGATGTAAACCAATCGTTCAGACTCTCCAGGATGATCACCGTCGTTGTCTTCACTTATGAGGTTCGCATATTTGTCAAATACAAACTCATGCGTATTGCGAAGTCCCATCGCGAAAACTTCAAAATTAGAACCATCTAATTCTGATCTTACTATAACACCACGATTTGGATATTTCCATTCTTTGCCGTCAGGTCCAACTCCATTAAACCCTACATCACCTATACCCCAGTACAATCTCCCATCAGGACCGATCTCTGCTCCCGACATACCATGACCTCCAAAACCTACGTGGACATTATATCCATGACTGATAGAAGTTTGCTTCTCTGCATAGCCATCTCCATCTTCATCTTGAAGTCGCCACATGTCTGGTCCGACGCCCATGAAGACATTGCCATCAAATACTTCTAATGCTCCGTTACAATCACTGACGATATCATTAAATCCTTCGACGAGTAACTGACTGCGCTCAGCTACTCCGTCACCATCTCGATCTTCTAATCTGTATACTTTCTCAGTCTCGACAGTCAGGTCATGATAATCACGTACTCCATCACCGTTCATATCTGTATGCCAATCGTTCACCTCGCTACTATCAGGAGAAAGTTCTCTTTTTAGAAATGCACGGCGATCTTCAACAGTCTGAAGTGCAATAGAACTGATCTCCCAATCTCTGTGACCGCGTATATCAAATTCGCTATTGCGATTACGCGTGGTCCTTGTAATATAGACTCTACCTTCATCATCCATATCGAGTGCTATCGGATCTGCCACTAGTGAGTCACTTGCCCAGAGTGAAAGGGTCAATGCAGGATCTACTTCTGCAGCTACTTTTGATCTTATATCTTTTGCTAATGCCTGAGCATTCTCAGCAGGCATTTCTGTGATATCTATAATGACTGGAGCAATCTCAACCGCTTTATCACATGAGATAAAAATAGTTAAGATGGCAGCAAGCAGCAGTATATGCTTTGATTTCATAACGACATGATTTATATAAGTATCAATATAACACTTCCAATCATTCTACTGAAGCAATGATGGATTAAGATGGCCTATAAAAGCTGGCACAAAAAAAGCCAGACATCTTTCGACATCTGGCTTTAATTTTTTCGGTTCTTGCTGAGAGGTGATCTATTGGACCTCGAAAGTCACTTTTAGATTAACTCTATACTTGTCAACCTTACCAGCCTTCACTGTTACACTTTGACTCTGAACAAATGCAGATTTAATTCCTTTCACAGATTTACTCGCTCTGGCAACACCTTTAGCTGTTGCATCTTCCCAGCTCTTAGATGAGTCACTTAATACTTCGATCACTTTCATGATAGCCATAATAATTGTTTTTTTTAGTTCAATAATAAATTTTACACTTAAGCTTATTAAACTGAAATAGGCCATGATTATTATCCTATCAAAAGATTAGGTAGAATGTAGTCCTACCCCCGAGAACAAACCTTAAATCATTCGGCCTCAGTAGCCTTAATCCATCGCGCATCAAACTCTTCACTTTCAGTATCCATCCAGATATCCCAGAAAGTAAAGTACAGGCCATAATTCTTAGTAAATCGTCTGTGATGCAAATCATGATGAGTAGATCCGATGAACCATTTCATAACGGTATTTCGTCTCCAAGACGATGGAAATATTTCGACACCAGCATGGTTGATGATGGCAGAAAGTGTCATGATCATAAGCAGAACCAACATCACTGACAGATGCATCGGGACAATCATCACCATCAAGGGAATAATGATGGCTTGTAACACACTTTCTATAGGATGAAAACTGAATGATGTCCAAACTGATGTGCTGACACTTTCATGATGGACCCTATGAACGAATTTATAAATCTTTGGATGATGCAACCATCTATGGATCCAGTAGTAGTATGTCTCATGAACGAATAGTGCCCCAACAAAACTAAAAGGAATGTACCATAACGGATACTCCACCCAATCAACATAAATCGCTGTATAGCCCTTCTGCCAAGCCATGATCATCAGTACTCCTATGATACCAAACAAGACTGAACTGATCCCGGACCACATGATCTCTTTCATCTTTTGATCTTTAGGGTATCGGGGTGAGATGATCCTACGCGGGATGATGCGAGCCAAACGATCATAAACCCACCGCTGATACAATCCAGACATGATGATGTATCGCACAAATATGATGACCGTAAATACACAGAAGAGGTACAAGAAAGTACCCGGCACTGTATAGTCTCTTTGTAAGAAGGTCAAGTCCATGGAACGAAGATATTGGATATAGTGCAGATTGTGGAGAAGAGATTTCAGAGAGCAGATTTCAGATGGCAGATTTTTAGAAGCAAGAGGCGAGATGCCAAGAAGAAATCAGGTTTTAGACGAGAGACTATCAGACGATGGACCACCGATTAGGCAGACAAAAGGAGGGCACAGACTATCAGACAACGGACCACCGATTAGGCAGACAAGAAGAGGGCACAGATTTTCAGACAACGGACGACGGATTAGGCAGACAAGAAGAGGGCACAGATTTTCAGACAACGGACGACGGACTAGGCAGACAAGAAGAGGGCACAGATTTTCAGACGACGGACGACGGATTAGGCAGACGAATAGAAGAGCCGAGAATCGAGAAAACAGATATCAGATGTCAGACTTGCAAACGACAGACTTACTGACAACCGATTATGCAACATAATGAAATAAGAACTTAGGCACATAAGAACATACCAACATTAGAACAATTAGAAAAATAGAAAGGGCCTCTTAAAGAGGCCCTTTCTTTTTTCTAATTGTTCGCTTTAGGTTCCGGATCCATAATAATCTCTATGTAATTCTTATAATCAAAGAACTGACCAACCGCAGCTTTTATCTGTCCTGAAGTCAAGCCATTAATGCGAGCTTCAAGGGAAGGCAAGAGTATGTTATCAAAAGTTCTGTCTTCTTCATGTTCACTTGATATCTGACGCTGCCAGAATCTATTCTCTTTAAGAGATTTGATTCGTCCTTGACGTTGTGTCTCTTTAACTTTCGTCATATCAGCTTCATCTGGGCCATCTGTCAATGCTCTTCTGATGACTTCTTTAGCTGCATTAACTAGAGTGTCTGTC
>CALHUZ010000466.1 GCA_938039305.1 uncultured Saprospiraceae bacterium | reverse complement strand
AAAGCATCAGCCAAAGTTTCCTCTGGAGTCACTGTGACAGGATCTAAGATCATACCACTCTCAGATCTCTTGACTTTGCGAACTTGCTCTGCTTGAGCCTCGACGCCCATGTTCTTATGTATGATGCCGATACCTCCTTCCCTAGCCATAGCTATGGCTAAGGCATATTCGGTAACAGTGTCCATAGCTGCGGACAGTATAGGCACATTTATAGTTAATTCTTTTGTTAGCTTAGACTTAATCGAAACTTCCCTTGGTAATACCTCTGAATACGCAGGTACCAAAAGGACATCATCAAATGCTAGGGCCTCAGTGATATGAGGTATGATGTTGCTTGCTTTTTCCATGCACAAAACTACGTATAAGAAAAGAAAATGTCTTACTATCGATCTTAGATTTTATGGAATTAGAATTATACAGCGACGAGTACTTTATGCAACAGGCTTACCTGGAAGCATTATCAGCAGCGGAAAGAGACGAAATACCGGTCGGTGCAGTGGTCGTCGCGAACGATAGAATCATAGCACGAGGACATAATCAAGTGGAGACACTTCAGGATGCTACAGCTCATGCTGAGATCTTAGCGATCACTTCGGCGATGGCCTTTTTGGGTACCAAGTATCTCAAGGGATGTACGCTTTATGTGACGTTAGAACCTTGTGTTATGTGCGCGGGAGCGCTTTCTTGGGCGCAACTGGATCGGATCGTTTATGGTGCAGAAGATAGTAAAGCGGGATTCATGAGATATGGAAAGGAGCTACTTCACCCTAAAGCGAAATTAGAATTTGGAATCATGGCACCAGCGTGTGGAAAGCTCATGAGAGACTTCTTTTCTAAAAAAAGAAAGGAATAAAAAAGCCTAACCACTTGCGCGGTCAGGCTTTCTAAACCGAAAAAATTCAATAACAAATCTTTCCTATCTTTTGTGATGGGTGATGTCTTAAGGCTTCACAACTCCTTTGGCAAAGTCACCCGCCTTTACATAAGATATCTTACTTGGTATGATATACTTCTTGAAAGCATTGTTGATATCCGCAGGTGTAAGCTTTGAGACTCTTTCCTCGAGATCAGCATTCCACATCATAGTACGATCTTGTTCGAGATAGCTATTGATTGTATTTGTCAAGTAGCCATCTTGAGATCTTGAAACCTCTTGATTTTGAATCCATCCTTTCTTTGCATCAGCTACCTCTTCATCAGTAAATCCATCTTTTAAGGCTTTAGCGAGCTCTTCTGCAAATGCTTTTTCTAAGGCATCTTTATTCTCTGGTGCGTAGATAGCATATGCTCCCCAAGTAGTTTTTTCTACATATGGATTAGCATTCATATAAGATCCAACGCCATAGCTTAAGCCATCTTCTTGTCTGATTCTATTAGCTAACCTAGAGCTTAATCCGCCGCCGCCAAATATGTAGTTAGCGATCATTAATGCAGGATAGTCTGCATCATCGTCCTTCATTGCAAAAGTCGATCCTGCGAAAAATCCAGCATTGGCTTTATCTGGTGTTTCGATGTTTTTGTTTTGAGCATCCACTTCATATAGGATAGCATTCATCCGCTTGTAAGGTTTACTGCTTTTCCAATCACCAAATTCTGCTTCTAAAGCTGCATGGATTTCTTCTTTGTCAAAATCTCCTACCACTGTAGCGGTGGCATTGTTAGCACCAAAGAAATCATTGTAGAAAGTTTTGACATCATCAATTGAAATAGACTTAATCATTTCTATGTCTTCATCAAATGTGCTGTTGTATCTGATGTCTGATTTTGGATAAGGGTTGTTGATCCTTCCTATCTCTTGTTGTGCAAGAGCCATCGGTTGAGATTTTTGCTCTTCTATCTGAGCTAATTCTTCATCTACAAGTTTTCCATATTCTTCTTCTGAGAACGCTGGATCTTTGATGACTTTTCCTACCTGCCGGATGACGTCAGCTAAATGTTCTCTTTCTGTTTCTATTCTTACACTTAGAGTACCATAGTATGCAGAGATACGTACATTGGCTTTCATGTTATCAAAGGCATCACTGATCTCCTGTCTTGTCTGTGTGCTGGTTCCTCTATCCAACAAGGCTCCTGTTAGATTAGGAAGCCAAGCGTTATCACCTAAGCTGCCTTTAGTTCCATACTTAAATGTAAGCACAGCTTGAACAGCATCACCTCTTGTTTCCTTAGGCATAAAGGCGTAGTCTATTTTATTTGGCTTGATCTCTCTGATCAGTCTTCCTTCTATGTTAGCGGGAGTAGGATCAAATGCTTCTCCTTGACTGATTGCTTCTCCTCCTTTATAGTCTGCAACAAGAGACATTATTTCTGGTGCTTCAGGTATCTCAACACGTTCTGGATTTTCTTCTGGGATAAACTTTCCTGAAGTACGATTAGAAGGTTTTAGATATTTTTCAGCTACTCGAATCACATCTTCTACTGTCGCTTCTTTAACTCTATCACGATCTAAAAAAGCTAATCTCCAATCTCCAGCGGCTATGTAGTTACTTACAAAAACACCAACGCGGCGACTATCATTAAATGATAATTCATACTGCTTCAGCAATGTCGTTTTAGCTCTTTCCACTTCTTCTGATGTAGGTGGATTGTCTTTGATGCCATCAAGCGTTGCCATCATAGCAGACTTAGCATCTTCTAAGTCTTTATCTTTAAGTACATCTGCACCAAAGTAGATGAAGCCAGGTTCGTTAAGTCCAGCTGTCCATCCCCAAGCATTCGTTGTTTTCTTTTCCTCTACAAGAGAAGTATAAAGTCTTCCAGCAGGTTCTGATGTAAGTACTTCTGTTAAGATTGACAAAGGTGCATAGTCTGGATGTGCCATAGCACAGATGTGATACATAGCGGCCAAGGCCTGCACATCTCCTACGCGTCTGAGAGATACTTCTCTTTCTCCATCTTGAGTAGGCTCTCTTGTGTAAGTTGTATTCAAGACTCTTTCAGGTCTTGGTATCGCTCCAAAATGCTTCTTGATGAGCTCGATAGTTCTTTCTTCTTCAAATTTCCCAACTACTAAAAGTACAGCGTTATCTGGCTGATAGTATTCGCGGTAGAATGCTTGAAGCTTATCGATTGGTACATTTTCTAAATCTGCTCTTGCACCGATGGTTGTTTGACCATAGTTGTGCCATTGATAAGATGCTGACATGACTCTCTTCATGAGTACGCTGGTTGGGCTATTTTCACCCATTTCAAATTCGTTACGTACTACAGTCATTTCGCTTTCTAAGTCTTCTGCAGATATAAAGGAGTTGATCATTCGATCAGCTTCCATATCTAATGCCCACTCAAGATTTTCATCTGAAGCGGTCATCGTTTCAAAATAGTTAGTGCGATCAAACCAAGTTGTGCCATTGAAAAATGCACCGTGATCTTTTAGTTCTTTCGGAATGTCTTTGTGCTTAGGCGTACCTTTAAAAACAAGATGTTCTAATAAGTGGGCCATACCTGTCTCACCATAATCTTCATGTCTGCTTCCTACGAGGTAAGTGACATTGACAGTAACTTGTGGTTTCGATTGATCGGGGAATAAAAGTACTCTAAGCCCATTGTTCATTTTGTACTCCGAGATACCCTCGACAGTTGTGACTAATTCAAAGTCATCGTCTTGTGCTGTGCTGATAAGTGTCATTGTACAGCAAAACAGAATCGATGCTAATCTGATCATTCTATTCATAATGTAATTTTGTATATATGTTTAAGATAGATTTGTTATGCAATTTATAACGTATCGTCTTGAAAAGTATGAACACTTGTATAGTATATAGGGGTGTTTGTCGATCATTAAGATTTTATTAATGACGGAATTCAAAATGTCGCTTAGGCATCAATAACACTTTATATAAACTGCTTATTTCCACTGAGGTAAACTTTTCACTCTGATTTCTGGTTATTGGCATATAACAGTAGAATAATATGGGATTTTTAGATAGACTAAAGGCAAGCCAAAGTGCAGGCATCAGTGATTGGGATATGTTGACAAGTATCGATCAGCTTGATGCAATAGATCAATTGTCGAAGCATAAGACAGTTGTGCTTTTTAAACATAGTACAACCTGTGGTATAAGTGCTGGAGCGAAGACTCGATTAGAGTCAGAGTGGTCTGATCTTAATGGAGAGATCCAGTTTTATTATCTCGATTTACTAAGTTACCGTCCGATCTCTAATGAGATAGCTAGTAGATACAGCGTCAGACATGAATCACCTCAGATCGTCGTAATAAAGGATGGTGTCGCTGTCCATAATAGTTCACATCATAGTATTAGTATCTCGGATCTCAACAAAGTCGTTTAATTGTTATTTGAAGGGTGTTTCGCTTTGGCAAATATTCTTTTGACTACTTAAAAACTTTATTTGGGACATTGCATCTTTACATCATGATGTCCCAATTTATTTCTAGTTAATCAATATTAGGCCATAGAACAATTGGACTTTCAATAATGTCTAATTGATATCGTAAGATCTTCTGAAAGTATTAATCGAAATATCTCTCTTGGCTTCTTGCATTCTCGTCTAATATATTGAGCTTTGAGCTATCAAATATGGAGTAAGCCTTATGAATAAGAATTCGTATAAAGAAGAAGCATTGCATTATCATGCAAAAGGAAGACCTGGGAAAATAGAGGTTATACCTACGAAGGAAACTGCAAATCAAAGAGACCTATCTCTTGCATATTCGCCGGGTGTGGCAGACCCGTGCTTAGAAATAGCTAAAAATATAGATGATGTCTATAAGTACACGGCAAAGGGTAACCTCGTAGCTGTGATAAGCAACGGAACAGCCGTTCTTGGACTTGGAGATATAGGTCCAGAAGCGAGTAAGCCAGTGATGGAAGGAAAGGGTTTATTGTTCAAGATCTATGCTGACATAGATGTCTTTGATATAGAACTCAACACGAAAGATGTAGACGAGTTTGTTCGTACGGTGAAGATCATGGAACCCACTTTTGGTGGTGTCAATTTAGAAGATATATCTGCACCAGAATGCTTTGAAATAGAAGAGCGACTTAGGGAGGAGCTCGATATACCAGTCATGCATGATGATCAGCATGGTACTGCTATCATCAGTGCGGCTGCACTACTCAATGCTTTAGAGATAGTAGGAAAGAAAATTGATGATGTTAAAATAGTCGTTAGTGGTGCTGGGGCATCAGCTATATCTTGCAATAAGCTATATGCATCGCTTGGGGCTAAGAAGTCCAATATTTTCATGTTTGATAGTAAAGGACTCATTCATCCAGACAGAACTAATCTTAATGGTAAGAAGCCAGAGTTTGTTAATGATAACATGCCGATGGGCACTTCACTGACTGATGCTTTAGTCGGCGCAGATGTCTTCATAGGATTATCAAAAGGCGGTATCCTTAATGCGGACAATATCAAGTCTATGGGGAAGGATCCTATTGTATTTGCTATGGCCAACCCAACTCCTGAGATTAGTTATGAAGAAGCAACAGGAGCGCGAGAAGATGTGATCATGGCAACAGGTCGGTCTGACTATCCTAATCAAGTCAATAATGTCTTGGGATTCCCATACATATTCAGAGGTGCACTAGATGTGAGATCTAATGTCATCAATGAAGAAATGAAAATAGCAGCGGTCAAAGCTTTAGCTAATCTTGCGAAGAAGCCAGTTCCTGACATGGTTAACATGGCATATGGAGATGCTAACTTAAAGTTTGGAAGAGACTATATTATTCCAAAACCAGTTGATCCAAGACTTATCACAGAAGTGGCTCCAGCAGTTGCGAAGGCCGCGATGGATACTGGAGTTGCCAAGCATCCGATTACTGATTGGGATGCTTATGACTTTGAGCTTTCAAGCCGACTTGGTCTTGATAACACATTGACTAAAGTCATCGAGACTAAAGCAAAACAAGAACCGAAGAAAGTTGTGTTTGCTGATGCAGAGAATGCTTCAGTCTTAAAAGCTGCACAAGTAGTACTTGAAGAAAAAATTGCTTTTCCGATTCTTCTTGGAAACAGAGGAAGGATAGAAGCACTTATAGAGGAATACCGAATCGATCTACCTAATGTTGAGATTATTGACCCAATGGTAGCAGCTAATGATGAAGAAATAGCCACTCGTGAACGATATGGGCAAGTTTATTTTGAAAAGAGAAAAAGAAAAGGGGAGACACTTCAAGAAGGTCTGGCGATGTTGCGAAAGCGTAACTACTATGGCGCTATGATGGTAGACCAAGGTGATGCTGATGCTATGATAGGTGGTTTGTTAAGAAAGTATCCAGATACGGTTCGCCCTGCACTACAGATTATTGGCGCGAGGGAAGGAGTTAAAAAGGTTGCGACGATGCACATCTTGATGACAAGTAAGGGCCCGCTATTTTTAGCGGATACTACTATCAATCATCATCTTGATGCAGAAGATGTCGCAGGCATCGCTGAGCTTGTGACAGATGCTGTTAAGAAGTTTAATATAGAGCCTAAGATTGCTCTTGTGACATATTCTAATTTCGGAAGTGTAGCTGATGGAGAATCAGCAGTGCTCATGCGCAAAGCAACAGCTTTACTTCATGAGCGTCACCCAGATTGGATAGTCGATGGTGAGATGCAGGCACACATGCCTTTTGATAGTGATCTTTTAAAGGAGATGCATCCGTTTTCTAAGTTAGCTGGACATACTGCAAATGTGTTGATATTCCCGAATCTTTCTTCAGCGAACATAGCATATAACTTACTCCATGAAGTATCAGATATTGATATGATTGGCCCTGTGATGCTTGGATTGAAAAAGCCAGTGCATATACTACAATTAGGAGCAACGGTTAGAGAGATTGTAGATGTAGTGGCTCTTGCAGTTGTGGATGCTCAAGGATAGAAAAGTCATTTTTCTAATTAGATAAATTAAAGTTCTTATCGAGTTTTCCTCTTGGTTAGTCGACAGTTCTTCTAATTAGACTATAGATGGTATAGTTTCTATGACAAATCATAAGTCATGGGACTCATTAGAGCTTTATTATGTGTTATCCTGCCTCCATTATCAGTTGTTGATAAAGGGTGTGGGTCATTCCTATTGATCTTCTTGCTTACTTTATGTGGTTGGGTTCCTGGAGTGTTAGGAGCCATAGTGATAAACAACGGACTTAATGAACGCCAACGTTAATCGCCTGACTTTTGACTTCTACTATTGGTACAGAACCGTGATGCTTTCCAGGTTATATATTCTTTTGGCATGCACTGTGCACATGGTCTATAACCATACTCCAAAGCTTCTTTTTCGGAATTAAAAAATACACGTTGCTTGACATAGTGGCCTTTAGCGATCCATCTCTTCGCACCTTTGCAGATAAGAGTGCCATAAATCTTGTGCTTTCGATGCCCACCAAATACTATCTCTCCTTGTTTTCTTAGGGCGACTAATTGCCTTTTGGAAAGATGAGCTGTCTGATCAATCATTCTTCTTCCGATGAACGGGACTTGTTGATTTTTTTATCATCCATGTTCTTATCTAAAAAAGCTTTGATCGTTTCGATATCCATATTGGTTTGGATTTGACCAAAAGCATCAACACTAATTTCGAAGTTTTTGAGATCCTTGTGCATAGAGGCCTCTTCTTTTATCGGGTCTTTCTTTTTAGCCATTATTAGTTATTTTCTGAGCGGTAGAGATGCCTTCTATGATCCTATCATGACATTCTTGATTACCGATTAGAGATATCATTTCAAATAGATCAGGTCCAGACATAGATCCTGCTATGACTATTCTAAGTACGGAGAACATATCGCCAAACTTTAAAGCATGCTCAGTGATATAACCTTTAATGGCATCTTGTAGATCTTCGCTCTTATTAGATGTATTTGTGATTAGAGTAGCAAGGGCATTGAAGTGCTCCTCATTTTCTAATTTATATTTTTTCTTGAGCCCTTTTTCATCTATATCAGTAGGCTTGTTAAAGAAGTAAGAACTTTGTGTCTTGAAATCTGCTAAGAAAGTAACACGCGGCTTTAACAACTCAATTATTTTTTCTAATTGATCTTGAGATATTGATTCATCAAAATCACTTTTGACTTGACTGTATATTGAATTGTTAGATGATTTGTTGATGTATTGCTGATTGAACCATTGAGCTTTATCGTAGTCGAATTGTGCACCAGACTTATTGATTTGATCAAGACTGAACAAGTTGCATAAGTCTTCAAGGGAGAATATCTCCTCGTCATTTCCTGGGTTCCAACCGAGAAGAGAAATAAAGTTGATGAGTGCTTCTGGTAAAAATCCTGCTTCTTTGAATCCTGCGAATGTTGCATCTTCTTTTTCATCGTGCCACTCCAATGGGAAAACTGGAAAACCAAACTTCGCACCATCTCTTTTACTCAATTTCCCTTTGCCGGAAGGCTTCAATATTAATGGAAGGTGAGCGAATATTGGCATCTCTTCTTCCCATCCAAATGATCTATAAAGCAATACATGATGAGCAGTACTTGACAGCCACTCTTCACCTCTGATCACATGGCTGATTTTCATGAGCCTATCATCAACGACATTGGCTAAGTGATAGGTCGGAAGTCCACCGGCCTTCATGATCACTTTGTCATCTAACTCGTTACTTTGAAAAGAAACCTTCTCTCTGATGGTGTCGTGAAAAGAAATCGTCTCACCAACTGGTACCTTCATGCGCACTGTGACATTCTCTCCAATCTTTAGATATGAAGCTACCTCTTCTTCTGATAGTGTAAGGCTGTTTTTCATTTTCATCCGCACACTGTGATCATACTTAGGTGTATGAACTCCAGCAGCTTGCTCCCTTTCTCGCATTGCCACTAGGTCTTCTGGAGTGTCAAATGCATAGTATGCATGCCCAGACGCAATCAGTTGCTCCACATGCTTTTTATAAATGTCCTTGCGCTCAGACTGTCTGTATGGCCCATATTCTCCGGGCTGATTAACACTCTCTTCAGGTGTGAATCCTAACCACTCCAGAGAGTTGAGAATATACTCTTCTGCACCTTCGACATATCTCGTTTGATCTGTATCTTCGATTCTTAGTATAAATGTACCGCCGTGCTTCTTCGCAAACAGGTAATTATATAAAGCTGTTCTGACACCGCCTATGTGAAGTGGGCCTGTTGGGCTTGGCGCAAATCGCACTCTTACATTTTTCTCCTCTGACATCATCTTGTATTAGGTGAGCAAA
>CALHUZ010000465.1 GCA_938039305.1 uncultured Saprospiraceae bacterium | reverse complement strand
GCCATTTATAACTTTAGCAAGAATAGAGCAAAGAAGATAGGGATGCAAAGAAATGAGTTAGCACCAATAAACTATGGAAGAGTTTTAGAGGCAATGAATGGATTTGTTGATGTTAAATTAGGAAACATTGAAAATCAAATGTTAGAGAAATATGAGAGTACTCAAAGAAAATTAAACTGGGTGGATACCATATTTTTTGGAATCTATCATAAGCTCAATCAACGAACGAATGATATCATTTTTGGAATGGGCATTCTCGTTATTTTTGGTTTTGCTTATTTCTATGGAATGGAAAAAAAAGAAGTTTTGTCGCTTCTCGGTTTATTCGCTATTGCAGCTTACAAGTTTCTTCCAGGAATAAATCGCTTAATGGCTTCTTTGTTAACCATGAAAAATTCCTCTTTTGTCTTTAAAGAGTTACAAAAGATAAAAAATGTAGAGCTATCACGTTTCTCTGAATCTGATGCGATGAGTTTTAATCATTCTCTTAATATTAAAAACCTCTCATACAAGTATCCAGCTGGTACTGAGAACGTACTTAACAATATAGACTTAACAATTGGAAAGGGAACAACAGTAGGCTTTATTGGGACTTCTGGGTCTGGAAAAACAACATTACTCAAGATCTTACTAAGATTACTCCATGAAGAAAACGGCTCTATTGAGTTAGATGGCGTTAATATCGAGGCTTCAAATGAAAGTGCGTACCAACAAATAATCGGTTATGTCGAGCAAGAGATTTTCATTTTAAATGACACCATTTTGAGCAACATAGCATTCGGCGTAGGCCAACCGAATCTAAACAAAGCAAAAGAGTGCTTAAAGAATGCCCAATTATGGCACTTTGTAAGTCATCATCCAGATGGTTTAGAAATGAGACTCGGTGAGAATGGAGTTAATCTATCAGGTGGGCAAAAGCAAAGAATAGGCATAGCTCGTGCATTGTATAAAGATTCAGAAATCTTGATGTTCGATGAAGCAACGAGTGCCCTTGATAGTGATACTGAAAGAGCTGTTGTTGAGAGCATCAATCATCTATCTAACATAGGTAAGACGGTTATTATAGTGGCGCATAGGCTTACAACTCTTGAGAAGTGTGATTACATCTATGAGTTAGATCAAGGGAAGATCGTCGGTGAGCACGAGTATGATCAGTTAATAACTGAACGAGTCCTTCAGCAATAAAACCTTCATCTCCTAACATTCAGTTTATTAAGGACTTATGGATATGTAATTTATACATATAATAGTTATTTTTGCCCTTATGAATAGCAAGTCAATACTTATAACAGGAGGAACGGGCTCTCTCGGGAAGGCGCTAACCAAGAGATTATTTAACGAGTATCCTGATTTAAAAAGGTTGGTGATTTTTTCGCGAGATGAGCAGAAGCAGTTTCAAATGGCTCAAGAATACCCAGCCGACCGATACCCTGCAATACGCTTTTTCATTGGAGACGTAAGAGATAGAGAAAGGTTGATAAGAGCCATGACAGGTATTGACTACGTGATTCATGCAGCAGCAATGAAACATGTACATCTCGCAGAGTACAATCCTTCAGAGTGTATAAAAACAAATATTGGAGGCGCAGAAAACGTAATTCACGCATGTCTTCAGACAAATGTTTCTGATGTAGTTGCACTTTCAACTGATAAAGCATGCGCACCAATAAATCTATATGGTGCCACCAAACTAACTTCAGATAAACTTTTTGTCGCTGCAAATAATATTCGAGGCTTAAATCCTATTAAATTTTCTGTCGTGAGATATGGAAATGTTCTAGGATCAAATGGCTCTGTTGTTCCCTTCTTCATTAAAAAGAGAGAAGAGGGCTTTCTCCCTATCACTGACAAAAACATGACACGCTTTAATATTAGCCTTAATGGTGGCGTTGACATGGTTTTTCATGCTTTGCAGAATGCATGGGGTGGCGAGATTTTTGTTCCAAAAATTCCGTCATACAAAATAACAGAAGTGGCTAAAGCCATTGCGCCCAATATAGAACATAGAACAATTGGAATTCGTCCAGGTGAAAAGATACATGAAGAAATGATCACACCTTCTGATGCATTCAACACTTATGATTTAGGAGAATATTACACTATACTACCAACTGTAACAAACTGGGAAATAGAAGCATATAAAAAACACTTTAATGCAACTCTTGTCCCAACAGGATTTAGCTATAATTCCGGTGATAACAATGAATGGGTGAATGCCGCTGAATTAACGAGCCTCATCAAAGAACACGTAGACCCAAACTTTAGACAGACGTAATGAATGAGTTTAAGCCTATACCTTATGGTCGCCAGCATATCACTCAAGAAGATATAAATGCAGTGGTTCTTGCATTAGAACAGCCATATCTAACGACTGGGCCTACTGTTCAACTATTTGAAGAAAAATTTGCGCAATATGTCGGTAGTAAGTATGCTGTGGCTGTCTCAAATGGCACCGCTGCTTTGCACCTATGTGCATTAGCATTAGGGGTAGATAAGAGAAGTAATGTTATTGTACCTCCAATTACATTTGCGGCAAGTGCTAATTGCATCCGCTATTGTGGAGGCAATGTATTTTTTGCCGATATCGATAGAAACTCTGCAACATTAGATATAGACGCCGTAAAATCACTTATTGCCTCGAAGCCTACTGGTTTCTTCTCAGGAATTGTACCTGTTGATTTTGCTGGATACGCTGTCAACCTCGAAGAGTTCCGTCAACTAGCTGATGAGCATGGACTTTGGATAATTGAAGATTCATGCCACGCTCCGGGAGGATATTTTCATGATTCAAATGGAACCCATCAACGATGTGGGAATGGCAACTTTGCCGATCTTGCCATTTTCTCTTTTCATCCAGTCAAGCATATAGC
>CALHUZ010000464.1 GCA_938039305.1 uncultured Saprospiraceae bacterium | reverse complement strand
CTGTGTCTCCTTTTAAAGAAATCCTTAGTTCATCACCAACTAAAGAAAAGGTGTCGATAGCTGGAATGACTTCTATGACGTCACCTTCACTATCAACACCTAAGAGATAGCTCTCGGATCCGGTGATATCACCTTTTCCATAATCTGAGAGCCTAACAGTACCTCCCTCCACATCAAGCTTAGCTTCAGGGGTAGGGTCGCCTATCCCAACAAAGCCTGCATCAGTGATCACAACATCCCCCGAACCATCGAAAGTTAGCTGAAAACCACCCATGCCCACTATTCTGTCAGAGGTGAGGGTATCGTTATACTTATATATCGTAGAATCAACCTGAACACCTTGGACAAAACAATCCCAAACTGTGCCGTTGAAGACTTGTAAACAATGATCTGTACTATTGTAAATGATGTGCCCTTCATCCCATTCTGTCTGGGCATCTCTTTGGGCAGTTGTAAGTCGAGGGGGAAGTATACCACTGGAGTCACTCTCCACCTCAAACATAGACGCAGGGTCTATGATCAGGACATTGGAGCCCACTTTACTTTGGGAATTAGCCAAAGTGATAATGAGCGAACAGGCCGCTATTGTCAGGATGGTTCTTAACATGGTATAGTACGCTAAATCAACGCACTTCTTCTAGTCATTTCTCATCAAATACTAAGAGAAATAAGCAGAAGCAGGATTGATTATAACGTGCGCTAAAATATATATACTAATTCATAAATTATCATTAATCGTAATATATTCTATGCATGATATCTTTAAAACACAAAAAAAGGCTCTACAATCGGTAAAATGTAGAGCCTTCCTATGAGAGTATAAAGGTATCCCTTAGTCCTCCGACATAGTTTGATTGCTTAATCCTTTAAGTTGATTCTTAAGGCTAGCGACTTGGCTTGACAAACCGCTGAAGTCTTCTGTAAGTGAGGTAAGCATTTTTTCCTGCGCTTCAATAACTTGACGTTGAGCTTGTATTTGTGCTTGTTGTTCTTTAACAGCCTCGTTTAATAGTGCAGTAATTTTAGAATAATCAACGGCTTTGTAGCCGTCTCCGTTCGTTCGGACTACTTCTGGAAGTACAGCTTCTACGTTTTGTGCTATAAAGCCCAGCTGTTTCGTCTTCGGAAAGTTTCTATCAGCGAATTCTTCAATTCTAAAGTCATAGGTAACTCCTTCTATAGACATTACTTTGTCTAGCGCAGATTGAATAGGTGCAATGTTTTTCTTAAATCTTTCATCAGAGCTTGAATGCACCTGAATCGCAAGAATATCTCCGTTGACATCAAGTCTTATACCATTGGCTGTACTTCCAGAGGTTACTGTCCCTCGACCGATCAGTATGCGACCATCTGCAGTAATGACTACAGAATCAGCAGCAGTTGTGCCAACAAAGTTAAGGTCGTGACCCGCCATAGTCATAAAGCGTTCATCGGTTAAGGTTCCATTATGTCTGTAGATTGTACTATCTTCTTCTGTTCCTAAAATTGAAGATGCAGATATGTTTATCATATTTCCAGCTGCATCTATTCCTAAGATATTGCTGAACATTGCTTCAGGTGGTTTTGAAGGATATTCATCAAGTCTTATTGTACCTATCATTGAGATACTGTCAGTCGATGCATCAATAATTATATCACTATTTACTGATGATATTGTAACCTCTTGATCAGCTGTTACACTAGTTGTGTTAGTTGCCGTAATGTCGACATCTCCTCCTGCGGAGATATTAGTGTTTGCTGAAGATGTCAAAGTAGTATTAACTGAATTGACATTAAAAGAATCCACATCCGTAAATGTTAGGCTATTTGCAAGACCTGTTAATGTTCTGTCTTCATCAAGAGTTCCATCTATCTTGTAGAATATCAAATCCCTTAGTGCTTGAGCCGTGTCTGCCAGCTGTACATCCGTAGCAAAATATGGGTCTAAATCTATCTCAGATACGTCGCGAAGACTATCATGAACATATTGATTTTCATATATTCTCAAAACTGTTTGGCGCATATCAAAAACGTTATCGGCCATCACTATCTCATCTATCAACTCATTTATTTGAATTGTATCCAAGTCAGAGTCAACCTCTGCGGCTAAATCATTTATTAATGTCCTTATAGAGTTTACAGAATCAACCAACTGATTATTAGTTGAGAAAACACTGTCAAGGTTATTGAGATTCACATCTCCAAATAAGGTCGAGCCGTTATTCAGTGATAAGGTAGCTGTAGTAGAGTTAGTTAGTAAATCCAGTGTAAGTGGAAATTCTAACACCTCTCCAAGTGTATTGGTACCAAGAAACCATGTTTGGGCAGCTTGAAAATTACCAAGACCATAGCCGTAAAGTTTCATCATTAAAGCGTCAGTCCCCGGAACATTGGTTGTTGTACTGGTGGTAATACCTATTTCTAAGCTGTCAGTAACTATAAATAGTTCACCAGCTCTTTCCATCTCAAGCAAACGTTCATTTCCTATATCAAGGGGGCGTTCACCAATTTTAACCTGTGCGTTCATCCATTGTGTAGCCCCTACCATGAGCATTAACAACAGGATGATTCTTGTAGTCTTCATCATCAGTCGAATGTTTAAATATTTTTTAGCAATCAAATAAGTGCGTGAACCTGACTGGGTCAGATGTCACATGATTACTGTCATTGGGGATGACTTTACTGATATGGGAATATCTAAAAGAGTGTTTGAATACTCTTCTGACTGCAAGTATAAGGGTAATTTACATATTACAAAAATATTTAATATGTTTTCTTGAAAGAAATAAAAAAGCCCTTCACGCATTGCATGAAGGGCTCACAAATTATTTGTGAATTTTCAGATGAACCTAATCTTCATCTGAATCAGCGAGATGGCTGAATTCTTTAATCATTTTTTTAATGGTTGCTATCTCATCTACAAGTGATGCATTGAGCTCAGAAGATCTTTCTAATCTCTCTTGAAGCTGATTTATCTGTGCTTGTTGCTCTTTAATTGCTTCATTAAGTAATGCAGTGATTTTAGAATAGTCTACTGCCTTGTATCCATCACCATTCGTCATTACTACTTCTGGTAATACTGATTCTACATTTTGTGCAATGAATCCTACTTGCTTCCCTGTTGGAAAGTTTCTATTCAAGAAGTCTTCTTTTCTGAAATCATATGTCACACCTTCTATAGACATTACCTTATCAAGTGCAGATTGGATTGGAGAAATATTTTTCTTGAATCTTCTATCTGAACTTGAATGAACCTTAATAGCCAGAATGTCTCCGTTAACTTCAAGCTTCACATCTGATTGAGCACTATTTGGCGTGAATGAACCAGTAGAGATTCCAACTCTACCATT
>CALHUZ010000463.1 GCA_938039305.1 uncultured Saprospiraceae bacterium | reverse complement strand
CCTTCAGCTTTGTCGATTGAGAAGACGCTTAGACCTGTGCTATAGATAACTTTTTCATCACTCTGTGTCACAGAGATTCCTTGTTGATATGGGAGGTGATCTTGCCATTGTCCTATGGCAAGGGATCCTTGGGCAAGAGCCAACAGACTGCTAAAGAGTATAATAATAGAATTGAAAAACCTCTTCATTATGTTTTGTACAATGGACTAGTGCTTAGATATTGATAAACTGGCTCTGGCACTAGATATTGTATGGATTTTCCTTCTTTGATAGCTTTGCGTATGGCTGTAGCTGAAATGTTTAAGAGTGGAGCCTCAATTGTTTTTACCCTTGGGTGGTCCTCAAAATTGTTTTTCTTATGACCAGATCTTTTGTACACATATATGTCATGATGTTCTAAAATCAGTTCGTAGTTTTTCCATTTGTGAAAAGAAGAAAGATTGTCTCCACCCATGATGAGCGCATACTCTACATCGCTTTTTTTCTCTTTAAGATAAGTGAGTGTATCTATCGTGTATGAAGGAACAGGTAGGTCAAACTCAATCTTACTTGGCTGGATCTTGTCATTGTCACCTATAGCTAAGCTGAGTAGATGAAAGCGATCATAGTTAGATGCCAAAGAGCTCTTTTTTTTAAAGGGACTTTGTGGAGAGACTACCATCCACACTTTATCTATATCGGTATACTCGACTATATGATTAGCGATGATCATGTGTCCAACATGAACAGGGTTAAAGGATCCAAAGAATAATCCAACTTTCATTCTACTCCTTTTTCAGTGAGTACTCACGATACGTGAGCTACAAGAGACTTCTTAACTACCCATCATCACTGGCATAACCAGCATGATCAACTCCTCAGCTACCGGCTGATCAGAAGGAACCAATATACCTGCTCTGTTAGGAGTAGAGAGTTTGATATTGATCTGTTCAGTAGTAAGGACGTTGAGCATCTCTATTAAGAACTTAGCATTAAAGCCGATATTCATAGGATCTCCACTGTATTCACAAGAGAGCTGCTCTGTTGCCTCATTGCTGAAGTCTAAATCTTGAGCAGATATAGTGAGACTTCCGTCAGTTATATTGAGTACGACTTGATTAGTTGATTTGTTCGCATAGATAGCGATCCTCCTTAGTGAATTAAGAAAATCGAGTCTATCTAAAACTAACTTATTGGCATTGTCATAAGGGATGACGGCATTGTAATCAGGGTATTTAGCATCTATAAGCCTGATGATAACTTTAGTATCTCCAAGTGTAAAGAAGCAATTGTTCTTGTTATAAGATACTTCGACTTGCTCATCAGAACCTAGAGCGTTCTTAAGAAGGCCAAGTCCTTTTTTAGGTATGATGAATGTGGTTGTATCTGAATTAGCTTCAGTCTTAAAAGTGTACTTAACTAACTTATGTGCATCTGTAGCTACGAATACGATGCTTGCCTCTTCGATCTGGACATAGACACCTTGCATAGCCATACGCAGTTCATCATTACTTGTAGCAAATAATGTCTTTGCTAATGCACTACTGATTAAGTCAGAGTTAAGGTGTAGTGTCTGAGCATCCTCTTGTACTGGAAGATCTGGAAAGTCTTCTGGGTTATCTCCAGCCAGTTTATACTTACCATAAGCAGAAGTGATTGTCACTGCTTTCAGATTGTCATCTACATCAAATGTTACTGGTTGCTCAGGCAAGGCCTTTAGCGTATCCAATAGTATCTTGGCTGTGATCGCGATCTGTCCATCTTCTTCTCCACCTACTTCAAGAGAAGTGATGATAGTTGTCTCCAGGTTAGATGCCGTTATGGTTAGCATATTTCCCTTGAGGTCAAATAAGTAGTCTTCAAGTATAGGGAGTACTGTGTTAGCACCTACCACGCCATTGGCGAGAGACAGCTTTTTCTGTAAGTCAGAAGACGAAACGCTAAATTTCATTAGTTATAGATTTCTCAAAAAGTTCTCAGTCACCAAGCAATAGGCTCATGACGCATAGCACGCAAAAATAGAGGTTTGTGCGGACATGGTTATCTCGATCATAAATATACTTTTACATCTCTTATAAAACACCTTATGCCACCAATAGATTACTTGACTAAACCACCGAAGATTCATCCTATCTCTAAGATCATCACTCCGGTTGTTGTTAATTATAAATCGAGTCAAGACATTCCGGTCTATGAGGTGAGAAAAAAAGATTGTGGGGTCGTACTGATTGAGCTGGTATTTCATGCTGGGAGGCCTGTAGAGGCTAAGAAGTTAGTGGCTGCGTCATGTGCTAGTTTGCTCCGAGAAGGAGCTGGGAAATATACCAGCGATGTTCTTTCAGAAGAGATAGATTTCATGGGGGCAACCCTTTCTACAAGTGCCAGTATGGACTATATAACCATAAAGGCTATCTGTCTTAGAAAGCAACTGGATAAGCTGATCGATATAATAGGAACGATAGCTCGAAGCCCTCATTTTGAGGAAAAAGAGTGGGTATTGTACAAAGAGAAGAGTATCGAGCGACTAAAAGTCCAGTTGGCGAAGCCCGATATTTTGTCTTATCGTACGATCACAGAGGAAATGTATGGTTCAGATCACCCTTACGGTTATAACAGTTCACCTGACTTGTTTGAAGCGCTTGATGTATCAGACTTAAAGGCACATCACCAAAAGCACATTGTTTCATCTACCTGCCAAGTATTTATTTCTGGCGATATCTCGGATGGGGATAGAAAAAGTATTGACCGATTGTGCTCGACTATATTGCCTGGAGAGAAGAAAAGCGCTGTGATACATCAGGTTATTAACAAAGATGTCGCTCCACGGCAAATGTTTTTAAAAGGAGGAGTTAATCAAGCTTCGATAAGAATCGGAAGAAAGGCTTTCACCAGAACACATGAAGATTTTGATGGACTAAACTATGTATGTAATGTCCTTGGAGGATACTTTGGATCAAGACTTGTGTCTGCACTTAGAGAAGACAAAGGCTTGACATATGGTATCTATAGTACAATGGATAGTCACCTTTATGATGGAGACTTTATGATCTCAACGGAGGTGGCAAATGAAAACTTAGAAGAATGTCTCGAGGGAATATATGGAGAGATGAAAATCCTTCAAGAAGAGCTTGTTTCAGAAGAAGAACTTCAATTAGTTAACAACTATATGATGGGTAATTATTTAAACCTATTTGATGGTCCATTCAATAGCATTCGGGCTATAAAATCGTTAGCTTTGACGCAGATTCCCTTGGACGAGTTAGATACCCTTATAAAGTCATCTTTACTATTTGATGCATATCAAGTTCGTGATATGGCAGTCAAGTATTTAGATAGGAACGATTTTTGGGAAGTAATTGTAGGTACACTAAAATAGTGACAGAACAGAATGGGTCTTTTTAGTTTTTTTAAGCAGGAATTAGCGATTGACTTGGGCACAGCCAATACTCTTATAGTTTATGAGGATAAGGTAGTTGTGGACGAGCCATCTATCGTTGCGATGGATCGCAACACTCGCGAGTTACTTGCAGTTGGCATTAAGGCCATGCACATGCATGAGAAGACTCACGCTAACATAATGACCGTCAGACCTTTAAAAGATGGTGTGATCGCTGACTTCCAAGCAGCAGAGAACATGATTCAAGGAATGATCAATATGGTAGAAGGACGAAGAAAGTTCTTTGCTCATTTGAAAATGGTCATCTGCATCCCATCAGGAATCACAGAAGTAGAAAAAAGAGCAGTTTTTGATAGTGCGGATCACGTAGACTCTAAGGAGACTTATCTGATTCATGAGCCGATGGCCGCAGCTCTCGGTATAGGTATCAATGTTATGGAGCCTATGGGCAACATGATCATAGACATAGGAGGAGGAACCACGGAGATAGCCGTGATAGCCCTTGCTGGTATTGTCACTGATCAATCAATAAGAACTGCTGGAGATGAACTCAATGATGATATCGTCGAGTATGTCAAGCGCATGCACAATCTTCTTATCGGAGAGAGAACTGCAGAAAGAATTAAAAAGGAAGTTGGTTCAGCTATAGTTGAACTTGAGAATCCACCAGAAAAGATAGCTGTTAATGGTAGAGACCTTCTTACAGGGATACCAAAGCAGATTTTTGTAGGCCACGAGGAGGTGGCAGAATCTATAGATAAGTCTATTGCTAAGATCGAAGATGCCATCATACGAGCTCTTGAAGAAACACCGCCAGAACTTTCATCTGACATATATCGCACAGGAATCTTTTTAACGGGAGGAGGTGCTCTTCTAAGAGGACTTGACAAAAGAATAGCAGAGAAGACTAAGCTTAAGGTGTTTGTAGCTGATGATCCGCTAAGAGCCGTGGTGAGAGGAACTGGAAAAGCTCTTAAGCACACTAAAGAATACACCTTCCTCATGGATCGTAGAAGCATGTAGGTATGGCCTTTCTTGAGTCTCTATCTCAACGATATGCCCACATCGTTCTTTTTATCATCTGCGAAATTATCGCCTTCATATTAATTGTCAACTTCAACCAGAAGCAAAGAGACATATTTACTCATTCGTCATCGCTTGTATCAGGATCGATGTTAGAGCGTTCAGCGAAGTTCTCTGATTATTTAAACTTAGATAAGTCTAATCAGGATCTGCTCAATGAAAATGCAAGACTACTTCAAGAGATCATAGGAATGCCAAGAGACGAAGCGCCTACGTTGGACAGTTCTCAACTTCAATATGAAGTGATTCCCGCAACTCTTATCAATAACTCGATATTATCTGTTCGTAATCAGTTTACAATTAATAAAGGAAGTCTTGACGGGATAAAGCCGGCCATGGGAGTTATAACACCTGATGGAGTCGTAGGTATCATCAAATCGGTAAATGATAACTACTCGATAGCCATCTCTCTTATCAATGTTGATATAAGAGTAAGTGGAAGTATAGAAGGGGCCGACTTTTTTGGTACAATATCTTGGGACGGACAAAGCTTTCGCCACTTATTACTAAAGGATATTCCTACCTATGCTGATATCAAAATTGGAGACCAGATCATCACAAATGGATTCTCTACAATATTTCCGAAAGGAGTTAATATCGGTAAAGTCCATTCTTTTGATATCAACAAGAACGGAGCGTTCTATGATGTATCAGTAATACCTGAAGTTGATTTTGCTAGTCTTCGATATGTTTATGTCTTAAAGGGTAACTTTGCGGAACAAATGATCTCTTTTACAGAAGATGAATAGGCTATACGCGAGCCACCTCATAACGTCGATTATTATCTTACTTGTTCAGATACTTCTGCTCAAGAATATACAGATAGATGTCTTTGATAGATTTACTCTTTCAGTATTGATCTATCCTATCATAATCATATTGCTTCCAGTTGAAATGCGTCGATCTGCTGTTGTGCTGATTGCATTTTTTGTGGGCTTATGTATTGATACCTTTTATGATTCGCCAGGAGTGCATACGGCGGCGCTGGTTTTCACGGGTTTCTTGAGAGCTTATCTGTTAGGTATTATGGAGCCAAGACAGGGTTATAGAAACAATGTAGCTATTGGTCCTAAAGCATATGGATTTAGTTGGTTTTTATATTATGCAGGAATTCTACTTTTCATTCATATACTTACTTACTTCGCTATAGATGCTTTCACTTTTGTGTATTTCATAAAAATCATAGTGAATACAATATTGTGCTTTTTTATCTCATATATAGTCTTGATACTTTACAAGACTTTATTCTAAATTACGGATGGAACAGGCATCGAGATATAAGATTATAATTGCCATTGTCACTATGGGCAGTATCCTCCTTATAGGACATTTGTTCGAGCATCAGATAATCAACAAGGAGTACAGAACACAGGCTCAAAACAGAACACTTATAAAAAGAAGTATAACTGCCCCACGAGGTATTATATATGATCGAGATAACGAGTTGCTTGTAGTTAATGAGCCAACTTATGAACTTGAGATGATCTATCGAGAAGTCGATGAAGACATGGACATCGAAGCCTTTTGTCAATTACTGGATATCTCTCTTGAAGACTATGATGAATTATTGAAGACGGCAAAGGCTCGCAGATATTATAAGAGTTATATCCCGATCTCATTTATTTCTAATATAGACCCAAAGGACTTTGCAAAATTCCAAGAGCATCTTTTTCAATTTCCTGGATTCTACCCAAAGCTTAAGAATAAAAGAAAGTACCCTAATCCAAATGCTGCCCATGTCTTAGGATATATCAGTGAGGTCAACTCAGACGATCTAGAAACTAACCCAGATGTTTACACCATCGGAGATATAAAAGGGACAAGTGGTATTGAGAAAGTATATGAGGAAGAGCTGCGAGGGAATAAAGGGGTTGAGTATATTCTAAAAGACAATGTAGGACGAGAAGTAGAAGAGTATAATTCTGGAGATCTTGATAACCCAGCTGAAGTAGGTGATAACATCCTTACGACTCTTGATATAGATCTTCAAGCTTATGGAGAGTCGCTCTTGGCAAATAAAAGAGGAAGCGTTGTTGCAATAGAACCGAGTACTGGAGAAATACTTGCCATCATAAGTACACCCACTTATGATCCTAATAAGTTGTCACTTGGAAAGTCAAGAAGTAATACCTTTTTAGAAATGCTTTCTGATTCGATTAACGAACCTCTATTGGATCGACCGCTGCAAGCAAGTTATCCACCGGGATCAATATTCAAGCCTATCCTATCATTAATAGCTTTGCAAGAAGGAGTGTGGTATGCAAATAAGCCCATGATTTGCACAGGGGTGTATCATGTGAACAAGCGCAAAGAATTTGATCAAAAGTGCCGCGAGCATCCATCACCTTACAATGTTCAGACGGCACTACAGTTTTCTTGCAATACGTACTACTATCAAATGGTCCGTGACTATATAAATAGATATGGTTATAAAGATCCAGGAAAAGGACTTGATGAACTAATGGGATACTTAAAGGCATTTGGAATAGGAGAGCGCTTAGGTGTAGACTTACTCAATGAAAAAGAAGGCTTTAGACCTAGTGCAGATTATTATGACAAGCGAATTAATACTCGAGAATATAAATGGCAAGCAACATATGTCTTGTCATTAGGCATAGGACAAGGCGAGCTTCAGCTGACAACACTTCAGATGGCTAATCTTGCTGCGATTATAGCTAATCGAGGATATTACTATACACCACATGTACTTAAAGAGTTCACTTCCGATCGTTCGATAGGATTACAGTTTACAACCCCTAAGGTTGTTCCTATAGATAGCCAGCACTTTGCACCCGTGATAGATGGAATGGAAAAAGTTGTTAGAGAAGGAACAGCAAGAAGGGCATATGTACCCGGTATTGAGATATGTGGAAAAACAGGAACGTCTCAGAATGCAGGAAATGACCACTCTGTATTTTTCGCTTTTGCGCCTAAGTACGACCCGAAGATAGCTATAGCGGTATACGTTGAAAACGCTGGAGGAGGAAGTACTGTAGCGGCACCTATAGGTGGTCTGATGATTGAGAAATATTTGAATGATAGTATAGCCCCTTATAGAAAAGCTCTTGAAACGCGTATCACGGAAATTAATCTTACGGATCTTCTTTAGAACTTCTTGGCTATTAAAAACCTTGTATAAATACAAATTAGAATATGATCATCTCCGCTATAGTTGCATGTGCTGAAAACCGTATCATAGGAAAGGATAATGACTTGCCTTGGCGACTTCCTGGTGACCTTAAGTGGTTTAAAAATAAGACCATCAATCGCCATATCATTATGGGTAGAAAGTCTTTTGAGTCGATTCCCAAACCCTTGCCTAATCGTGTGAATATTGTAGTAACAAGAGATAAATCTTACTATCACTCAGGTGCTGTAATTGTTCACTCCATAGATGAGGCTCTTGCCTTTGCTCATAAAGAAGGCGAAGACGAAGTATTTATCCTTGGAGGAGGCAATGTCTACAAGCAGACTTTAGATCTTTGGGACAAACTTTATTTGACTGAAGTTCACGCTTCACCAGAAGGGGATACTCATTTTCCAGAAGTTGATTTTGACAAGTTTTATTTGTCATTCGAAGAAAAGCACAAAGCAGACGAACGCAATATGTATGACTATACTTTCAAAATATTGAAACGGAAGTTGTGAGTTTTTTGACCTTGTTCACAACGTCTTGAACATAGAGGCTACGCCATAAAAATGTTAATTGTTTATGGATGAAAGAGGGCTGCTTTAAAATGATTATATTTGAAAGGTTGCAACAATTGACTACTATTATCAATGCGCTCCTATGATTAGAGTTCTTTTGTATCAAGTTGCTATAGCTTTATTACTTGTTTCCATAAGGCCAGATATTTATAGCCAATGCCCGACATCAGACTTAAATTTAAATACACAAGGATCTATTGACAGTTTTTCCATAAACTTTCCAGGTTGCACTAATCTTGATGTGGTACTTGGAATCTCTGGAGATGATATCACTAATTTAGACGGGTTGTCAAGTCTTACTGAGCTCTCAGTTTTCATCACAGGCAGTGTGCCAAATCTTACATGTTTAACAGGATTGTCTAATGTGATTAGAATAGATGAAGCTTATATTTTTGGGAGCTCATCTTTATCAAATCTTTCTGGTCTATCAAATATGACTTCTATGAAGTTACTCTGGATTAGTGGTCATGATGACTTGACTTCGCTATCTGGTTTGAATAGTTCTATTGAAGTTACTCAGAAGCTGACTGTTTCAAACAATCCGAAACTAAGTGATCTTTCAGGATTAGAAGGATTAACAAAAGCGCATGATGTTTTTATTCAAAGTAATGAAAGCTTGACGAGTCTTCAAGGACTTCATAACTTAGTAAACCTTAGTGGTCGAGCAGGAATTAGCAACAATAGTGTTTTAGCTGGTTTATCGGGACTTAGTAAATTACGAAATGTCGAAGAGACATTTCGTATATCTCGAAATCCTAAACTCTTAAATTTTCAAGGACTAAATGCTTTTAGGTCTTGTGACAAACTGTCTATTTATGAGAACCCAGCATTAATAAACTTTCAAGGGATATCGAACCTTAATACTGTGAAGACATTTGAAGTAAAAGATAATCTGTCATTAGAGAATTTTTCTGGTCTTGGAGGGGCACTGAACTTCACAGAAATATTTATCGAAAACAATGGCATTGTAAACTTTGACGGGTTCTCTGGATTGGGCGAAACCACATATTTTATGATTGAAAATAATTCACAGCTAGTGAATTTTGTAGGACTAGAAAACATGTCAACTGTTCAATATTTTTATATTCTAAATAATAGCGCGTTGATTGATTTGCAAGGATTGTTGGACCTTACTGAAGTCATAGAGGTATTTGAAGTCAGGAACAACATTTCTTTGCTAGGTTTAGAAGGGCTGAATAATTTGGAAAGTGTTGGAAATGGAATTAATGGAGCTGCTCCAGAATTTACTATATCGGAAAACCCCAATATAGAGTCTTTAGATGGGCTTTCTGGTTTGAATTTTGTAGATGGAACATTTCGACTTCTGAATACTAAGGTGCCAGATATGAGCGGGCTTGAGATGTTCACCTTTGCAAGAACCTTAAGTATCAGCAACCATTCCCAATTGGGCTCTTTAGATGGACTTTCTTCTTTTAGCAATGCAGAAGATGCCCTATATATTTCTAGCAACCCAATGTTAACAAATCTAAATGGTATTTTAAATTTTAATTCAGTACCATCTGAATTAGTCAGTATTACAAACAACCCTAAGTTGTCGCACTGTTCGATCAGCGGAATATGCAATTTAGCTTTGAATTACCCAGATATCTTGTCTATTGAGAATAATAAGGCAGGGTGTAGTTCTTCGCCTGAAGTTGATGACATTTGTGATTGCACTACCTCTATAGACTATCATGTAGATATTGATGGAGATTTTTATGGAGATTCAAACTTTACTCCTACAGTTGTATGTGGACCTGTTTTACCACCCAATGGGATGGTTGATAATGGAACGGACTGCAATGATAATGATCCAAATGATGTTAATCTCATGATAGATGATTCACCAATTGTGTCAGGAGAATATAATGCAAACGAAGTTGTTCTTTCATCGGGTACTATTCCAAAGATGTCAGCTGATGTCACATTTCAAGCACCATCAGCCATTTATTTAAATCCGATGTTTACAGTTGAAGATAGTAGTGTTTTGATTATAATATTGGATGACTGCGGCTTATAATATTGTTAACCTCGCTTTTATATCCCGCCAATAATCTCAATCCTATGATAGTTATTAAGAGCTTTTTCTAATTCCTCTTCAGTAACTGCTGATTGCCAAATGAACAATGATTTTAATTGTGGAAAATCCGATATAATTCCAAAAATAGAATCGTCTACCTTGGTGTTGGTTAAATTAAGAACCTCTAACTGTGGAAGACCTTTCAGTGCTTTAATTCCTTCTGAAGTAATATCATTTCCCTGAATTTTGAGCTTTGTTATATTTTTTAGAGAAGAAAGCAAAGCCATATGTGAATCATCGAGATTACAATTAGGAAGATTTACCCATGTGACCTGATCTGCAGCTGCTGATAAACTTTCTAATTGTGGTGCTGATACTTGTTCTCCTTTAGGTAAACTGATTTCAACCCAACCATTGTTTTGAGCAAGAAGATTAATCTTGATTCCTGTCTCTGAAATAGACGCAAAAACACTTGAGTCTGGTACAGAGACAGTTTTTTTATTGATCCATGGTCTTGGTGTTACATCAAGACCGTAGAGACTCATGAGGGTTGCTTTTTCACTTTCATCAACAGGTATATCACTAACACTAAGATCATAGTTAGCACCTTCTGAGATCCACCACTCAAGTAGCTTGATCTCATGGTAGGTCATATGTGTTCCGCTCGTCGGCATGAACTTAGAACTGCTTGTTGGGAGTGTCACTCTTCTAAGAAGCTCGCTTGAGATATCGCCCGCTACAACAACTGGTCCTCCATCGCCTCCAAGTTTGGTAGCTTCTATGGTTGCGAGATTAAGCCCTCCGTTTTGCACTTTATCATTATGACAACCCATACACTTTCTCTCGAGTGTCGGAAAGATGATATCTCTGTAAGCAAGTACGCTATCTGGATTATTGTATTGGGGAAGCATATCTCCTTTTGAGCCATAGCCCATTAACTTTTGGACTGGGCTTGGTGCGTATTCAAGAAGATAGTCAGAGCCATGGGTCATATTTCCACCTAAGTGTCCAGTTACAATCAGCATTACAACTGCTGCTATATTTGTTACTTTCTTTCCTAAGACACTTGGCTTATCTCCTTTGCGCAGATACCATGAATATATACTTACTACCGCGATTAATATACCTAACCATCTGTGGGCAAATAATGTCCAGTTGGCATAGCTTCCATCATTGGCCAAGAACCAACCACATAGACTCGCGACCGCTGCTGTTATCCCGCTCAATAACCATAGATAAGATATCGCTCTCTTATACTTTGAGTCTTTCATTCGCCACTCGATAAGCACTGCTGCTAGGATAAAGCCTATTGGCAAATGAACCATGAGTGGGTGAAACCTTCCTATGAAACCAGTTATATCGAGTAAGAGCATTTACTATATTTTGCTTTAGAGTTCGAATTAAACCCTTTTTAGTTTAACGGGATAAGTTTTTCC
>CALHUZ010000462.1 GCA_938039305.1 uncultured Saprospiraceae bacterium | reverse complement strand
TTCTATTCGAGCCCCTGTAGGAAATGAAAGGAAGTAAGAGCTGAATTGCTTCTTTGGATTATGATATTTCTCATTTGCCGAAAGGTCAAAAAAGTGGAGGTAGAATTCCTTCATGGATTCTAAGTCCTTGACCCAGATGGCCAGGTGTTCGATTTTCATGTGCACTCAAGATACGCTATGTTGGTTTTGTTCGAAAGGGATATGATACTATAAAGTGTGAAAGCCCTTATCAGCACCTTGATTATTGGGTAAAACCCTTATGAACTATTGACGCGTATCCGAGAATACCCTAAAGTATAGCTGCTGATCTTCATTTACTATTGTCGAAGAATACAACCTAAAGTTAAAGAGATAGATATGTCACGAACGGGTACACGCCAGTTGATGAATCAAGGATTCAAAGTCAGATTGGCTCTTGTTATTTATATACTGTTAACTGGACTTTTGTTTTTAGCGTTAGGAGCGTAACACAAGTGATTAGCTCATTTTAAAAGGCTGATCATAATGTCGCTTACCAGTTGCTTGATACAAAGCATTAGCTAAAGCGCCAAATACTGGGGGAAAAGCAGGTTCTCCTAATCCCGTTGGATCGACCTCGTTCTGGACAAAGTGAACATCTATTTTCTTAGGTGCCTCCGACATTCGGATCATTCGATATTGATGAAAGTTATTTTTCTGTGGTACGCCATTCTTAAAAGTTAACTCTCCAAATAGAGCATTGCCTATACCATCGACGATTGCTCCTTCTGACAGATTAGTTGCAGCATCTGGATTAATTACGATACCACAGTCTAAGGCACAACAGACCCTTTCTATGATTGGAAGTCCATCTTCTAATTTTAAATCTAAAACATGCGCAGCATAAGAGTTATGACAGTAATATGCAGATACACCTCTGTGACTGTTATCTGATGTTTGTTCCCATCCTGATTGTTCTTTTACTAATGCTAATACACCAGCATAACGCGCTGCATCATAGTCATTGTTTTCTCCTACAGGATTATCTTTTGCTCGATTAAGTAATTCTATTCTGAAGTCTATGGGGTCCTTCTTCATCTCCTCTGCTAATTCATCTAAGAAGGATTGCTCTGCACATGCGATGAAGTTAGATCTTGGAGCTCTGAATGATCCAATTGTAATGTTCGTGTCTACGGTCCAGCTTTCTGCTAAATAATTATCTACTGCACCTGCGGGAAATCTATTTGCGTAAAGCGGACTCTCTGGTATGCCTCCAGCATTGATATGTATAGCTGTCAAGTTGTGATCCGAATCTAATGCGGCCCTGTAGGTTGCTTGATAAGCCGGCCGATAAATGCCTCCTGTCATGTCGTCTTCTCGACTATAGATCAGCTTGATCGGCGCTTGCATCTTTTGTGATATAAGTGCTGCTTCGACTGCCCAGTGAGCATAAGATCGACGACCATATCCACCTCCCAATCGGGTTAAGTTGATATTGATTTGATCCAGAGGTATACCTAAGCGAGCGGCTATCGTTTGCTCTGTCAGTTCTGCTTTTTGCAAAGGTCCTGATAGATCAGCTCTTCCATCTTTTACATCTGCAAAGAAGTTCATAGGCTCCATGCAGTTGTGTGCCAAAAATGGAGCTGTATATGTTCTTTCGATGATCTTAGCAGCATTCTTGAAAGCTGCTTCAGGATTACCATCTCTTCTAACAATGCTCGCTTTTGAATTTCCTTGTGCAGCCATCTCTCTTATATGGCTTTCTGTACTTTCTAATCCTGCAGGAATAGTGAAGGTCTGCTTGGATCTGCCATAAGGCGTTCTCTCCTCAGAATAAGTATCGAATGGCTCCCATGATACATCGATAGCTTTCTTGGCCTTCATAACAGACCAAGTATTTTCTCCTACAATAGCGATCACTTCAAGAAAAGTACAAGTGTCAAAGTGCTGTCTTTCAAAATTATCTTGAAGTACTTTTAGCGTAAAGACATCGCGGATGCCTGGTAGTGATTTTACTTTAGAATGATCAACAGATTTAAATTTCATCCCAAATGCAGGAGGATGAACGATCATGGCGATCAGCATTCCTTCTTTTTGATTATCGATACCAAAAAGTGGCTGGCCAGTTACGATTTTGTGTCCGTCTACATTCTTTTGAGAAGTACCGATGATCTTGAATTCAGAGATTTCCTTGAGTGATACTTCTTCAGGCACAGACATCTTCGCCGCCGCAACTGCCATTTCTGCATAGCTCGCTCTTTGACTACTTTGCTCGTGAATGAGCATACCTCCTTTAGTATTGATCTCTTCGATTGGAACTTCCCATGAAGCGGCGGCTGCTGCTTTGAGCATGTGTCGTGCTGTCGCTCCAGCCATCCTAAGTCCTTTCCAACTGCGTCTGATGGCTTGACTTCCACCTATGAATTGACGACTGTATAAAGTGGTGTCAAGCGGTGCTTGTTCTACAATCACATCTTTCCAATCAATGTCTAACTCTTCCGCCACTATCATTGGCATAGAAGTCTTCACATTCTGTCCACCTTCTGGATTAGGTGACATAATGGTCACTTGTCCATTGTCTCCAATCTTTAAGTAACCATTGAAATCAAACCATTCTTTTGCTGGAATGATTACATCTTCATTAGAGGCTGATTTGCATGAAGCCAACCAACAAAAATTGAGCATCAAACCTCCGCCTGCTAAAGCTGAAGCTTTGATAAATGATCGTCTGTTATGTGATGTTTTGATGTCGGTCATTGTAAATTGTAATTATGTTTTCCTCAGCAATAAAATTATAAATAGAAAAAAATCACATGTCGGATTTCATCCTTGGTCGAGTTACTTGTCCAACTTCTTCAATATCTTTTGAAACTCATTGATGCCATATGCTCT
>CALHUZ010000461.1 GCA_938039305.1 uncultured Saprospiraceae bacterium | reverse complement strand
AAAATCTATAGACAAGATGATACGGTCTTTATCAACATCCTGAATAATATCCGTCAAGGAAATAAAGTAAACGAAGACTTAGACATTCTAAATAAACGTGTAGCCAAAGCCGATCCCAAAGCTAACATCATAACCCTTACTACTCATAATGCAAAAGCTCTTAAAATAAATAAGGAGGCACTCGATGCGCTCAAGACAGAAGTGTACAAATTAGAAGCAGATATCAAAGGTCGGTTTTCTGAATCAGCATACCCAGCAGATGAAGAAATCACTCTCAAGAAAGGCAGCCAAGTGATGTTTGTTAGAAATCATAGCGAAGGTGCGTACTACAATGGGAAAATAGGCGAGGTCACTGGCATGCATGAAGACGATGTATTTGTGAAGTGCAAAGGCGATAGTGGCCCTATCCGAGTACAACCTGTAGAATGGAAAAATGTAAAATACACAGTCGATAAAGAAACTAAAGCAGTCCTAAAAGAAGACATTGGAAGTTTTACTCAGTATCCACTTAAGTTAGCTTGGGCTGTGACAGTACACAAAAGTCAAGGATTGACATTCGAGCAAGTCACGCTTGATCTGGCTAACACTTTTGCGCCAGGACAATTATACGTTGCTCTAAGTAGATGTATCAGTATGGAAGGTCTGTACCTAACTGCTCCCGTCACCACATCTAACATCATCATAGATGATCGTATCAAGAATTATTATCTCAATCATACAACAGATCTTATAGATACTGATCATTTGGCGAAAGCTAAAGCTGACTACGAGGACATTAAGATATTAGAAAAGTGGAACCTCACGAAGCTATCAACTTATGCAGAAATGTGGCATGAGACCATTGACGAAAGCAATCTTCCTAATGAAAATAAGATATACAAAGTCACGCAGAAGGTCGAGTCAGCTCTGGATGTATTGATAAAGACCAGTGAGAAATTTCAATGGCAATTAAAAAGTCTAATCTCAGAATACAAAGAAGACGACGAGCAATTACATCAGATCATCGAAAGGTGTCAGAAAGCAGTAGTATACTTTACTAAAGAGCTTCACGAAAAGGTCATCACCCCACTTTCAGAACACTACTCAGAGTACAAATTGAAAGGAAAAGTAAAGAAATATCTCACTGTTGTAGAATCACTTCTGAATGATGCCTGGCTCAAAATGAACGAACTGTACTTGATAGAATATAGAGGGATCAAGGTACATCCTGAACCGAGGGCTTATAAGAGAATTGTTCTTTTTGATCCCGATAAGAAGATGGTGAAAAAAGAAAAAGGTGCTACCTATCTCGTGACACTTGATTTACTTAATGACGATAAGTCAATTCAAGAAATTGCAGAAATTAGATCACTCGCTGTCGGAACGATAGAAGGACATTTTGATAAGCTTCTTAAGGATGATAAAATATCCATAGATCAGATCATGCCTCATGATCGACAAGAAAAGCTGATTCCTTATTTCAGAAATAATCCTGAGGGCACTACGATAACGGATATCAGAAGTAAGATGTCATTTGAAGTGAGCTTCGGAGAACTGCGATGGATTCAGACTATGATCGCCAAAGAGAAAAGCGAAGAGGAAGAAGCGGCACAAAAAAATAGCCCGAAGTAAAACTTCGAGCTATCGTCTTTATTATTTCTTTTAAAGTATCCTTTTAGAACACTGGACAGTAGACACCTCTTGAGCTGTTTCCACATAGTAAGTATTGGAAAGACAATTCAAATGATCCGTTTCCAGCTGCAGCTGCACTTAATCCAGATACATTGTAATCGTAACTGAATCCGATACCATATCTGTCAAACTCAAATCGTGAGACTATAATGATTGCGTCAGAATGAATGCCACCGTCTACTTTATTACCAAGTCTCGCCCAAAGTCCAATTTGGAAAAACTGACCTAAATCACTATTCAATGTACCACCGGCACCACCCATTTTAAATCTTAAGCTTGTACCTGCGTTGATTTCTCTATGTGGCCCTTGAGCCATAAAGATAAAATCCGGCTTGACACTCATCTTAGAGTTGATCGGATACTCTCCGCCAGCGTGTATCGTAAGTCGGCTATATAAATTCTCCTGACGATTCAAAAATGAAACGTTGGCCTGATTCAAGTGATGAAGTGCAACACCTCCCGAAAATGACTTTCGATCTCCAAGGTTACTGAACCACATAAGACCTGCTGAAAAATCAGCATAAAGAAAATCAGGATTAAGTATGGTCTCACCAGGTATACTTCCGTCAAATACTCCGTTGCTAACTTGAGTAGGCCATCTAAGATCACCTTGACTGATGCGTCTTTGAGTAAACCCTCCATCTGCTCCTACAGATAGATAATGTCCCACTTTACGCCTTCCAGCGATCTTCTTAGTATATGCAAATGATAATCTCGCTTGACTCGAACCAAATCTCGTGCTACCTGCTACATCAGACCAAAGCGATACGCCTGCTCCAAAATAGTCATCTCTTCCTACAGCCATTCTTCTATCATAAGATGCTGACGCAGTATTATATGCATTAGCTCCGATGACTCCGGCCCATTGGTTACGATAATTTACCACCATTCGGTGATCACAGTTAAAGACTCCTGTCATTGCAGGGTTCAAGTTCAGGGGGGACATATAGAACTGTGAAAAGTGTATGTCCTGTGACATCACGCTAAGTGATATACACAAGCAAGCCCCCATTAGAATAGAATTTAGTATTCTTCTCATGGTTTTTGTGGTTTTACCGGGGGGTATCCTTCTTTAATAAGTAGTATGCAATCATAAATGCTATTTTCATGCCAATACGTAGCCAATATTTTAATATGTCTACTAACTGACAATATAAGATGTAAGGTATAAACGTGTGATTGGACCATGCAAAGCATAACTAAAACGACACCTCTATATCAATATTATTAATTTGCCGAGAAACTCAGCAATATCCCATGAATTTTAGGACCACTATAAAATCTCCCCCAATCCCTGTAAATATAACGCACAAGCATAAGCTATGTACAATTGGGTCTTGCTTTTCCGATACAATCGGGGGTAAACTCCTAAAATCCAAGTTTAATACCCTCAATAACCCTTTTGGCACGCTCTATCATCCACATATTATAACACAAGTTATAGCGGAAAGTATTGCTAAAAAAGAAATAGAGCCTCATGAAATTGTTGTCGAAGGCGGTGTTTATAGATACTATGGTGCTCATAGTGACGTATCAGGTCAAAGCATTGAAGCACTGAAAAGCAGCATCGCGAGTATTAGATCATCGTTTGTAGAACATATAAGGGAATCCCAATGTGTTTTCTTGACTTATGGCTCGGCTTATCATTTCTACCATCAGGCATTAGGGATGATCGTTGGAAATTGTCATAAGCAGCCAGGTCAATTATTTGATCGTAGATGTTCATCAATAACGGATATCGTCTCAGATATCAACTCTGCCGTAGGTCTTATAAAAAGCCTCAACCTTCATTGTCAGATTATTTTGACTGTCAGTCCAGTGAGACACCTCAGAGATGGCTTGATAGAAAACAATCGGAGCAAAGCACATTTACTTTCAGCTGTTCATGATGTGGTTCAGGCCTCAGATGATGTTCATTATTTCCCAGCTTATGAGATGATCATTGATGATCTTAGAGATTACAGATTTTATGCGTCTGACATGACTCACCCAAGCAGTACAGCTGTAGACTATGTATGGGATCATTTTAAGTCCACTTTCGTAAATGATGAAACAGCAGATCTCATTAAGCGAATAGACAAAATCAATCAGGCCTTAAGTCATAAGCCATTCAATGAGCAAAGTCAGGAGCATCAGAAGTTTCTAAAGAAACTCCGGTCTTCTATTGAAACATTAGCTTCGGAGTGTCATGTGGACTATAAGGAAGAACTAATGCTGCTTGATGAAAGAATCACCAGAGCTGTTTAAAGTCTCAGATAATTCTTAGTGATGAAACAGCCTTTTTAAGATTGAACTTGCCCTCCAAGACTGGAACATTTATAAGGTTAAGCCCCGGCTTCGTGCCCTTCACAATCCTTCCCAGATCTTGATATCCTAAGGCTTGAGCTCCATGAAGAGTGGCCCACTTGATGAGATCGATATCGTCTATATCTGATTGAAACCTCTTAATCGTTCTCATCTCTTCGAAAATAGAAAGCTGCCAATTAGAACTAAGACTATCTGTACCGATGCACATCTTAGCACCACAGTCGATAAAGTCTTTGTA
>CALHUZ010000460.1 GCA_938039305.1 uncultured Saprospiraceae bacterium | reverse complement strand
CCTAACGGATCGGGTAAGTCTAATGTCGTAGATGCTATCAGATGGGTGCTCGGAGAGCAAAAGACAAGCGAGCTTAGATTGGACAGTATGTCTGATGTGCTCTTTAGTGGTACTAAGGCACGGAAGCAAGGGAATGTAGCTAAGGTAACTTTGTCTTTTGATAACACTAAGAATGTTCTTCCTACAGAGTATAATGAGGTAAGCATTACAAGGATTCTTTATCGCAATGGAAACAGTGAGTATCAACTCAATAATGTCCCTTGCCGTAAGAAAGACATCACCAGCCTCTTTATGGATAGTGGTATCGGATCTAATTCTTATGCCATCATCAGTTTGAACATGGTGGAAGATATTCTTCATGACAATGGAGGATCTCGAAGAGCGATGATAGAACAAGCTGCTGGAATCTCAAAGTACAAGGTCAGAAAGAAGGAAACGCTAAGTAAGCTAAGAGCCACAGCAGAAGATCTTGATAGAGTGCAGGATTTGCTTTTTGAGATAGAGAAGAATATGTCGTCTTTTGAGCGACAAGCCAAGAGGACGGAGAGATTCAATAAGTATAAAGAAGAATATAAAGAGCTTTCTATTAAGATCTCACACATAGAGGTTAAGGAGTTCAATCAGAAGTACAAGGAGCTCCAAGAGAAATTAGAAAAAGAAAAGGATCTTCGCCTTAAGATCAACACAGAGTTGACCCAAGATGACGCAAGTCTACAACAACTTAAAACAGATATACTTAAGTATGAAAAGTCTCTAAGTGAAGACCAGCAAGCATTCAACACCCTAATCGAAGAGCTTGGTAAAGTAGAAAATACAAAGAACCTGGCACTGCAGAGATTGCAGAATGCAAAGGATAGAGTGCAAGAGATAAAAGCAAGTGCCCAACAATTAAATGAAAGTGTCGGTAGCGCGAAAGCTTCTTTCGAAGAGGCTCAAAAGGCTTATGCCGAAATAGCGATAGAATTAGAAAAGGAAGAAGCTATATTTCAAAAAAGTGATAAAGAATACTCAGCTCAGTCTGACGCATACAATGATCTTAGAGCAAGAGAGAAAGAGATAAAGTCTGCTATTAATGCAAAGCAGTTACTCAAAGAGACTTTAGGTCGTGAGATAGAAGCATCGATGACAAGAAAGTCCATACTCGCTTCAGATATCGAAGTGATCTCTAATCGCATTTCGACTATAGAAGGAAGTGGTAAAGATGATCACTTGCAACTGGCCAGTCAACAGAAAGTTTTAGAAAACTTCTTGTCTGCACTTACAGGTGCAGAGACCAAGACTGGAGAATTAGAAAAAGGTATACAAGAAGGAAATGAAACGGTTGGCGTAAAAGTAACGGAGCGTAACAAAAAGCAAGTTGAACTTTCTAGTATACAGCAGCGAATTAAATTCTTACAGAATATAATTGAAAACCATGAAGGGCTTCCTGAATCGGTTAAGTTCATTCTAAAAGCCAATGGCTCAAAATATCAGGTCTTTTCTGATGTTATTGAAATCAAAGATGAGCGATACACTAAGATTGTAGAGCTTTACTTGGAACCATACTTTCATCACATACTAGCTGATGGGCAAGGGGAAGCTATTAAGCTATATGAGCAAGTACGCGATGCTCAGAAAGGTAAGGTCAATATTGTTATCACGGATCAAGTTAAAGATCATGGTCCATCAAGATCATTAGATGGTTTGATTGCGCTGAATAGCGTGATAAAGGTGGATAAGAAATATCAACGCTTCGTTGATATGATCACTAAAGATGTATACATATCAGATCAGTCATATAGGAAGTTAGATTTAAACAGCTTTGATAAGGACGCGATCGTATTGTTCCCTGATGAATATCTAGTGTTGTCAAGAGGTACACTATATGGAGGTTCTAATACATTGTTTGAAGGTGTACAACTTGGACGTAAGAAGATCCTTGAGAAATTAGAAACACAAGCGAGCAAGTTTCAATTAGAATTAGAAAAATTAGAGTCAGAGCTAAATGAGCTGAAGAAAGAGAATGTGGCAAGACAACAAGCTCTTAGTACCGAAAGATCTAATCTCTCTCAAGTTAGAATGTCACTTGATGCTGAAAAGTCCAAACTTTATCAGATAGAAAGTCGCATTAAAAATCAAGACGACAACTCAAGTGTTCTTGTCGCTCAGAAGGATTCTAAAATAGCAGAATTAGCCAAAGTCTCAGAATCACTTGATAGTAAGAACGTCAGATATGAAGAGTTAGAAACTCAGAAGTTAGATGAGCTTAGTGATCAGGAACTCACACAAAAGATAGAAGAAGGACATAAGGCATACATCGCTGCAGGTGTAGCTCGTTATAAGGCTCAAGGTGCACTCTTCGAAGTAAGAAGTAAATATAATCTTGCAGCTAAGGATGTAGAGTTCTATCAGAACAACATAGGTGATATCTTAAAGCGATTAGAATCTCTAAATCAAGAAGAGGAGACGCAAGGAGTTATCATTACAGAATCTGATTTGGCACTTACAGAGTCTAAGTCAAGCTTGGAAGAGCAGTATACT
>CALHUZ010000459.1 GCA_938039305.1 uncultured Saprospiraceae bacterium | reverse complement strand
GGATTCTATACTCCGCTGCTAGCGATTAAATGGAATAGCATCAGGGGATTACTTTTGATGTCTCTCTATTTTAATTTCACTCTATCTTTCTTAGTTGAAAACAGCCTTGAAAGGTCCATGAGCGTTGCCTTTTTCTTAATTGTCACACTAGTATTAATTAGAATAAAAGAGAGCTAATCACTTCGGGAAAAAAGCCCTAAAATTAAAAAATCCTCAAGCCTATTAAGACTTGAGGATTAGGGTGTTTTTTGAAGAAAAATTTATAATTCTTTACGCAGTCTTGCAACTGGGATATTTAGTTGTTCGCGATATTTGGCGACGGTACGTCGAGCGATCTTATAACCTCTCTGTTGTAACATATCCTTCAGTTTTTCATCTGAATAAGGCTTACGCTTATGTTCTGCTTTAATGATATCACTCAAAATATTTTTAACCTCAAGCGTTGATACCTCTTCTCCATCTGATGTTGTCATAGACTCAGAGAAAAAGTCTTTTAATCTCTTCGTTCCAAACTCTGTCTGTACAAACTTACTATTGGCCACTCTTGATACAGTTGATATATCAAGACCCGTAACTTCAGCTATGTCTTTTAAGATCATTGGCTTAATGCGACGCTCATCTCCCGTATGGAAAAAGTCTAACTGATACTGCATGATCGTATACATTGTGTTGTACAATGTTTCTTGACGCTGCTTGATCGCATCGATAAACCACTTTGCACTATCTATCTTCTGCTTGATAAACATCACAGCTTCCTTCTCTTGCTTCGTACTCTTACGTCCAGTTTTAGAAGCACTAAATCCTTTTAAAACATCTACATAGTGATCACTTATACGTAGGTCTGGTGCATTTTTATTATTCAATCTTAATGCTAATTCATCATCTCTGTTAGTGATGATGAAATCAGGTACAATGTATTGATTGGCTTCTCCTCGGCTATTCCCTCCACTTGCATATGCACTTGCTGGCTTCGGATTCAATTTCAAAATTTCTTCAATCGCATCTTTCAATTCACTCTCAGATAAAGACAAAGAGCGCTTCATACGATCATAGTGCTTTTTAGAAAATTCGTCGAAATACTTCGTAAGTATCTTGAGTGCCAAATCTTTTGATCGAGCAGACTCATAATCATCTTCCTTCTCAATACGATTTTTCAGCTGTATGATTAGAGACTCTTGAAGATCTCGAGATCCAACACCTACTGGCTCAAGCTTTTGTACATCTTCTAAGACTCTTTCGATATCATGCACTTCAACCTCAAGGTTCTGAGTGAAGAGAAGATCATCAACTAACGCTTCGATATCTCTTCGCAAATACCCATCTTCATCTATACTCCCGATAATCTGCTCGGCTATTAATTCGTCTTTCTCATTGGAAAACTCCATCATACCTAACTGTGTCGTTAAGTATTCATGGAAGCTTGATCCCATACTGAGTGGGCTATCCTTTACTTCCTCCGTGCTGTATACATCGCCTTTAAGCTTGTAAGACATCGGATCATCCTCGATATACTCCTTTAGATAGTCGTCTAACTCAAACGCATCCTCTTCTTGAGTATCAGTCTCAATTTCACCATCATTCACTTCTTCATCCTGCATATCAAATACCTCATCATAATCTTCACTCTCTTCGAGAGCTGGATTAGATTCTAACTCCTCTTTGATCCGCTGATCCAGTGTTGCTGTAGGTATCTGCAATAACTTCATCAGTTGAATCTGTTGAGGAGACAACTTCTGAGTCATGCGTTGTGATAGGGTCTGCTTAAGCATCTGTTATACGCGTTGATTACATCCGTAGATGTATAGATTAAAGAAACATTTTTACTTTACATTCAGTTCGCAAACTGATACGTATCTCAGGAAGAAAGGTCTAAGGTAAAAACATATTACGTATTTTCGTAATATATTATCAATTGACTTAAAACAAATTATGTGCCAAAAACCCAACTTATTGATTTCCAAGCTAAAAGAAACTTTTTTTGCGCTCAACATCCATGCCATAGTAATACCCGCTTCTGATCCTCATCAAAGTGAATACCTCGCTGATCACTGGAAACTAAGAGAGTGGATTAGTGGATTCACAGGATCTGCAGGTTCTGTAGTGATCACAAGGACCGAATCAGGGTTATGGACAGATTCTAGGTATTTTCTTCAAGCTGAAGAAGAACTCTCTGGTTCTGATATTAAACTATTCAGAGATGGACAAGAAGGTACTCTTACTATTAATGAATACTTGCTCAATTCTCTCGATGATGGCCAACGTGTAGCAATCAACCCTTTGATGTGGAGTCACAATGCCATTGAAGGGCTTCGAAAAAAATTATCCACGAAAAATATAGAGGTAGTTATCGATCAACAATTAGTAGAAAATCTTTGGAATCAAAACAATCGCCCAGCATTACCATCTTCTAAAATCTTTATCCACAAACTAAAACATGCAGAATTAAGTGTAGCCGAAAAGCTCGAGGTCGTTCGTGAGCAAATGAAAAAAGAAAAGGTAGGCCAACATTTGGTGACAACCTTAGATGATATCGCTTGGCAGTTTAATCTAAGAGGATATGACATCGCACACAATCCAGTCTTCTTATCTTATGCCATCATAAGATCAACTGACGCTATACTTTTCATTGATCCAATAAAACTATCCCAAGAAGTAATCGATCATCTGTCAGTTTCACAAGTATCCATTCTTCCTTACACTGAGATAGAAGATCACTTATTAAAAATCAAAGAGCCAATCCTCGTCAATCCACAAGATTGCAATGAGCTGGTTTATGCTTCCATCCCTGATGAGCACATTGTCAAAGGATCTACAATTAGTAGATTAATTAAAGCTCAAAAACCGGCTTCTGTTATTGCTCATATAGAGCATGCTATGGTCAAAGACGGTATAGCATTAGCTCATGCATTCTATGAGCTATATCAAAACATAGGCACTATTACGGAGGCAGAATTTGCAACACTTATAGCGACAAAACGAAGCGAACAAAAAGACTATTACGGTGAGAGTTTTCCTGCTATAGTGGGATATCAGGCGAATGGTGCGATTGTTCATTATAGACCAAAAACTGGCAGTAGTGCTATTATTCAAGCAGAAGGACTCCTGCTCTGTGATTCAGGTGGCCAATATTTTGACGGCACCACTGATATCACAAGAACCATAGCAGTAGGTCCTGTCACTCAGGAACAAAAAGAAAGTTATACCTGTGTACTGAAGGGGCACATAGCCATAGATCAAGCAGTATTTCCCAAAGGCACCACGGGAGGGCAATTAGACCCACTGGCAAGGCAATTTCTATGGGCCAAAGGTCTTGACTATGGGCATGGCACTGGGCATGGCGTAGGCTATTTTCTAAATGTCCATGAGCCCCCTCAAGGAATCAGTCCAGGGACAGGCTCAAGAACAACTACTGCATTAGCCCCTGGCATGTTCACTTCTAATGAACCAGGATACTATAAAGAAGGAGCTTATGGAATCAGAATTGAAAACCTCATCATCTGTGAAGAGACAGATCACAAAGGATATTTGAAGCATAGACATCTCACTTTGTTCCCATTAGATACATCGATCATAGTTCAAGAGATGCTTACACGAGATGAAGTAGATTGGTTGAATAACTATCATGAACTGGTAGCTACTAAGCTACTTCCACACCTCACAGGTGAAGTTGCAGATTGGGTAGAAAAAGCATGTAGTAGCATTTAGTGATGATTATGATGACACTTAGCCCTACGGATAAGATAGAAATACCTTTTCTTTGTACCTCAATAACTAATAAGACGATTCATGTCTAGCGAACCAGAAGAAATAAATTACGGCAAGAAAGGTGGTACCATGGGTTGGACCGCTGTATATCTTATCATGTTCATCATCATGTTGATTTGGATATACAACAAGAACTTCCAATATCTTCCGGGATAGTCAGAAGGCTTCATTTTTATATCCTATATAGCGCATAGTAGCATTGTACTTCTTGCCTATATACTATCTCATTCAACTCTTAGTCTACACTTGAGATAAAAACATAATGTCCACGAATTCTGACATATTTCTCTGGGACAAGTTAAGGTCCGGCGACAAAAACGCGCTTAAAGTCATTTATGACAATGAGTTTCGCTATCTATTCAACTATGGTCGTAAGATATTTCAGAAGACTGAACTCGTAGAGGATTCAATTCATGATCTATTTGTCGAAATATGGCAAAAGCACAATTCACTTGGCCCTACAGACTCTATAAGAAGGTACTTATCTACTTCACTACGTAGGAAGATAGTAAGCGAACTTAAAAAGCAAAACAAATCCCAATCGGTAGAATCATTTGACGGGATACCATTTGATGTTGAGCTTGCTGTAGATGAGATGATCATAGCACAAGAGTTAGGCGAAGAGCAAGCCTTAAAACTGAAAAACGCTTTTGAAAAACTAACGAGTAAGCAAAAAGAGATTCTTTATCTGAGGTTCTACCAAGGTTTAGACTACGAACAGATAGCTGAAGTCCTCGACATGAAGTATCAGTCTCTTCGCAACGCAGTAAGCCGTGCCATCAAAAACCTCAGAGGAGATATGCTTTTGATCATGATCTCACTTTCTACGCAAGCAGCTCTCCAATATAGTCAGATCCCGCATGATTACATCTAATCAAATCATCGGTTCAGAACGCAAACACTTCACTCAAGTTGATTCCACCAATACTGAAGCTAAGCGCTTAATTGATGCAGGTGCTGT
>CALHUZ010000458.1 GCA_938039305.1 uncultured Saprospiraceae bacterium | reverse complement strand
TAACCCAACAACTCTTTCTGGAAACACTACCATAACATGGGATGTAGCAGGCACCGATGCTAATGGAGTGAATTGCTCGAATGTAGATGTGCTTCTTTCAATTGACGAAGGGATGTCATTTCCATATGTAATTGCAAATGGCATTGCTAATAACGGCATGGCTACAGTAACCATACCAAATGTCAGTTCTAGCGTAGGAAGAATAAAAGTAAAATGTTCCGACAATGTCTTTTTCGACATCAACGACGTCAATCTAAACATAGAACCTAACTTTGATTGTAATACAACTGCGATGATTAGAGATAATCCTATCGTAAATGGTGTGCATAGTGCAAGAGCTGTACTATCTGGATCTGGAACTGTACCTCCATCGAGCCATGTGATTTTTACAGGAGGTCAGAGCATAACACTTTATGAAGAATTCACTGTTGAATCTTCCGCCGTTTTCGAAGTATTCATAAGTGATTGTAACTAAACATCATCCCACTTTCACTTAACGCCATTTACAGAACATCATCTAAGAAAAAATCCCTAATACTGCCACGACAGTTTTATCTCACTTCAAAATCTAAGCTACCTACAACTGGAACTCCGTTTCTTGTCATCCCTTGAATATCTATACTGTAGGTCGATGATTTTTGAGCAGTGAATAACCCGAGTGTCGCTTTACCGTTTTGATCAATATCAACATTAGGATTCCAATAAAGAGTAGGGCGTATATCGGGAAGGCCTTGATTACTCGGAGATATTTCATAATTCGGCATATAGAATTCTCTGGCTAAATAGTACCCTTCAAAAGTTGAATTTAGAATTCCATTTACAGACTCATTTAGTTTTCTCGGAACGCCGCTCGCAAGCTTTGTATAAATAGCAACAACACCACTTGACCCTGCTTCGCCGAAGACAGCCGTCCTACTGAGCCCTTTGATAACATCTATATATTCAATCTGATCTGCAATTAGGGTATTTAGATAGATCGCATTTGTTTGCATACCGTCCACCATCACCATAGCCGTCGATGAAAGATTGATTGATTTTATTCCTCTTATTCTAAATTCTGCATCAATCCCAGGTGTTCCTAAAATCTCAACGCCTGGAACTCGAGTTCTTATTATATCAAAAACTGTCTGCGAAGGAATTATTCCCGGCAAAGAATCCAAAATAAGTCGATTGCTCGGTTCAGAGTAAAGCTGTCCAGGTCTATCCAATTTCTTTTCTGCAGATATTCTTTTTCCTTTTACCGTCACCTCTGACAAATCCACTGACAGTTCTCCTGACAACATTTTGTTCAATTCTAATTTACTTTGAAGCACATCTTCGTACTGCCCATAATTATCAATTCTATCAATCAAACCATTTATTTGTAATGGCAGATGGTCATATGAAGGATATGATGGAGGATCCAAAATGATATCTACATTTCTCTTACCTGATGGCCCATCATCTTTATTCTTCCTTTTCTTTTTTGCATTATGTTCATTCGCTTGTAAGACTAAAGGAACAGATCCTTCTATTGGCAACTCACTAAATACAAAGCGACCGTCTGATTCCGTAGTCATCTGATTCATCATAAACTCTTGGTTCATGACAGTCATAAAAATATCAGCACTTACTGTCTGATCTGGTTTATTGCTTTTGGTGACAGTACCTGATACTTCAAATCCCGACTCTGGCGGAAAAGAAAGTGACGGCTCCTTATTTTCAATTATATCTGTCCAGTTGAATCTTCTCCACCCATTAGTCATCATAACTAAGTCTAATAAAAAACGCTTTTTCTTGTTTCGATCCGTAAAGTAAAACTGTGCATCCTCCACTGACCCGGTTAACTCAGAATCTAACAACAAATAGTTAGATATATCTGAGGCATCTTTAGATGGCAAAAGACTGCGATCGGTTATTGCTACTGATAGATTAGCTAATCCAACAGTATCCAACAAACCCTTTTCTATATTCAAATCAATCTCAACATATTCTTTGATTGCAATATCTGACTTATTTAATTTTGGCTGAAGATGTAAAACGCTTTTATCATTGTCGATATAAATCAACCTTTCAGCAACCGGTTTTGACTTAGCATCAAAAAGGGTAATATGCGTCACTCCTTCAGGCAAATCACCTTTACTAAGTTTTAGCAACTTTCCACTTTCCAAATCTTGCAAAACTATAAATGGCTCTCCTCGAATATGTCCAATAATAAATGCCCCTTCAATCTTTGCAGCATCTTTATGATCAACTTTTATCGTAAAATAATCCTTGTTCGTAGCATTTACGCGTAAAGCAAAACCCTCTTTTTGAACCTTTGGCAATTGAAATTTTTGGTTAGCTCCATTCACCTGAATGACTGCAGAATAGTCAAGGTCGACTCCTGGCGTTATTTCAAAGTAGCCCATTCCATTATGTAGGGTCTTGAGAATAGCCACTTGTTCCCCATTATTGTCAACAATATTGCCTACTACTTCTACACCATAGCCTTTACTATTGACACATTTGAATGCCACTTTGCTTTTCAAACCAGTCGTTAAATCCCCACCTTCAGGAAAGAAATCGAGATCAACCTTTGAGTCATCAGCTTCTGTGGCATCATTTAAATCATCTAGCTCATTGCCACTTCCGATTATTCTAATCTGTTTATTAAAAAAGAAAGCGGGATCATAGTTTCTCATATAGTTGGTATACCCGCGCAACAAATAATCACCAGCTTCTACTTCAAAAGGGATGGATATATCTCCACTGCTAAAACTTGAATCAATCTTGATGGAACGATGAGCGATGATACTGTCTTGATCGTTAACTAAGTCTACATATACTAAACGACTTAAAACAGAAGGCAAATGTGATCTTGCATCTACTAAGTAAACTTTAAACCACAAATCATCGCCTGCAGCGTATATGGGCTTGTCGTGATGGATATAAACCTTTTCACTGGGATAAGAGTTCATTCTGCCTTCCAAGAGCTCGACATACTTAGCTGCCCGATCATTGTAAAAGCTTAATAAGACTATTGCCAATACAATACCTATCACTATCTTCTTAATCATAAATCTCAAACTGTTAAAAGTGAATCTTATCGGCCATTAAACATACATATATTCTATGAAAAACGCAATAGAGTCAAACTATCAACACATTAAGCCGAATAATAAAATTTATTTAAATAAAGGCTCATTTTATGGGATAAGCAGATTCGGTAAAATCAAGAAAAATATCACTCTCTCAAAGTCAGATAGTAGTAATTGGGCCAATACTTGCCGGTGACAATTAATCGGTTCGTTGCTTGATCATAAGCAATCCCGTTGAGGACGTCAATCTTAGGATTCTTGTTCTTGTCCAACAAATAAATACTTGTTAGATCATATACAGTTTCGACCAATCCTGAAGAAGCTTCTATTTTTAGAATCTTGTTAGATTGCCAAATGTTAGAATAGATGTAGCCATCTACATATTCAAGTTCGTTGAGATTGGATTTCACAGCATTGGCTGATTGGACAATGAGTGTCTTTTTAATATCAAAAGAAATAGGATCTAAGTAGTACAAATTAGAAGTGCCATCACTTACTATAAGATCACTACCATCGGTAGTAATCCCCCACCCTTCTCTTATCTTAGATGGATAATCAAACTCTCCTATTTTTTCAAAAGTCTCCAAATCATAAACAAACCCAACCCTACTTTTATAAGTCAGTTGATAAATCTTATCATTCAGAATAGTGATTCCTTCTCCAAAAAATGTTTTTGGCACAAGAACTTTCTTGTCATACTGAAGCGTCTTCGTGTCTAGTACACTGATCCATGAAGTTCCATATTGGCCAGTACTTTCGATGATGCTTCCGTCGAGATATATCAGCCCCTGTGTGAAGGCTAATTCATCATGAGGAAGCGACTTGGTGATTTTATAATTAGATATTGGTTTCGCCTGGGGAGTGGCGGATTGACTTTTTTTGTCTGGATTACAACTAATGAGAAGTATGAGCATGGTGCTACTCGTAAAGTACTTTAAACTCACATTTACCAAAGTGAAAAGATTCATAAGGGATAATTACTTAAAATAAAAGTCATTAGCAAATTTTAAAAGTGTAAATCAAAGAAAAGCTGAAAAAGGCCAAGCTTTTGCTTAGTCTTTCATTTCGTGCCTACTTCGACTTCATTTCATTTAGCTCAGTATAAACTCCGAGAGACTCTTCGAGTCACTTTCTTTAACAAAAAAAAGACCAAGCATTTGCTCGATCTTTTTTTTGTGCCCGGAGAGGGACTCGAACCCTCACGCCCTTACGAACACATGGCCCTCAACCATGCCTGTCTACCAATTTCAGCACCCGGGCTAGCGTGATGCTTATAAGGGTGCAAATATGAATTTAATTTTGATTAACTCCAATCCTTTATCGAATCCTCTATCAACAAATCTCTTATGAAGGCTTTATAGTGGCTAATGCCTTTGCCAGATCTTCTATCAAGTCTTCGACATCTTCTACTCCTACACTTAACCGTATTAATGAATCCGTCAAACCAACCTTGAGCCTATCTTCACGTGGAATTGATGCATGCGTCATACTTGCTGGGTGCCCTATCAATGACTCTACCCCACCAAGAGATTCTGCTAATGCAAAGAGATGTGTGTTCGACAATATCTTTTCAGCAGATTCATAGGAGTTAGCATGTAGGTCAAAGCTAACCATACCACCAAAGGCTCTCATCTGACTCACTGCTATATCATAATTAGGGTGCTCAGCTAACCCTGGATAATATACCTTAGACACCGCTGGATGATCCACTAAGAATGCAGCGATCTTCTCGGCATTCTGACAAGATCTTTCTACTCTTAGATGTAGTGTCTTAATACCTCTTAGGACTAGAAAGCAGTCCATCGGTCCCGGTATGGCACCTGCCGCATTCTGAATAAATCTAAGTCTTTTCGCCAACTCTGGGTTACTTGTGATCACACATCCATGGACGACATCAGAGTGTCCGTTGATATATTTGGTAGCACTGTGCGTCACCATATCGGCTCCTAAATCCAGAGGAGTCTGCAGATAAGGAGAAGAAAAGGTGTTATCGACGCAGACTAAGACTCCATGTTTATGTGCTATCTCACAAACAGCTTTGATATCAATGATATTAAGCATAGGATTGGTAGGTGTTTCCACCCAAATGAGTTTTGTTTGATCAGTGATCATTGCTTCGATGGAAGCAGCTTCTGACATATCTACAAAACTGCCTTTTAGGCCAAACACATCATATATCTTTGTCAAAAGACGATGAGAACCACCGTATACATCATTGGTACTCAGGATTTCATCTCCTGGCTTAAATAACTTAAGTATAGCATCCATAGCTGCTAATCCACTAGCATAACAGATACAGTCTGTCCCATTCTCCAAGGCTGCCAAGTTAGTTTCCAAGGCACTGCGCGTTGGATTATGCGACCTTCCATATGCATATCCTTTGTGTACACCAATTGATTCCTGTACATAAGTAGAGGTTTGAAAGATAGGAGTCATGATAGCTCCTGTTGATGGATCTGGAGTCACACCAGCATGTATCACTTTAGTACCAAACTTCATAGACATTATTATTTGCGTAATACACTTAGAACTAAAACATAATAGGTTCTGAGCATAAAAAAAGGCAATCTAATTAGATTAGATTGCCTTTCGGTATAATTTTATATGACGATTAGTTCATAGCATCAACCAATGCTTTTCCTGCCTTAAACTTAACAGCATTTTTCGCTTTGATCTTTATTGTTTTACCAGTCGCTGGGTTTCTTCCGTCACGAGCTGGTCTATGCTGGATAGAAAAAGTTCCAAATCCTACAAAAGCAGCCTTATCACCACTTTGAAGACATCCTTCGATGGAGCTAAATACTGCATTTACAGCAGTTCCTGCATCCGCCTTAGATACTCCTATTGCCTCAGCAACTACATCGATTAAATCTCCTTTGTTCATTATAAAAAATTTTAGTTATTAAAAAGTCATTAAGCGATCAAAGGTATACCTTCATATTTACACATACAAGATATTTTTATTTAATTCGGGAATACTCTTAGTTTATTGGCATTCAAGGCCATTTATGGTTATTTAGTATCATTAGATATTATCTAATATAAATCACTTTATATAACACTCCTTAATTTAAGATTGCATTCTAAATAAAGGCTTCGATTCTTTCGATTTTCGCAACAATGACTAATTGTGACAACTAATCACAGAAAGCAACCAAATAAGAAGCCTTTTACCACTTCAACACTTCAATAAGAAGACTAATCACCCCCGTTTATCTACCTTAAGATGATAGGCAAGCCTATCTCCTATGGTGTTAAAGCAAAGAATTAGTGAAAATATCAGAAGACCGGGGCCCACTGCCATCCACCAAGCAGGAATGTATTGACGAGCATCACCTAACATTCTTCCCCAACTCACCTCGCCTATCGGTAACCCAATGTGAAGGAACGATAAAGATGATTCGATCAGAATAGCGGTACCCATATTTAGCGCAGTAAGTACGATGATAGGACCATATATATTAGGTAGTACATGCCTGACATATATGATGATATGAGACAAGCCTTGTAGTTCCGCATTTTTGACATAGTCCATCTGCTTTACCGCTAAGATCTTAGCTCTTATGATTCTAGTCAAACTGGGCCATCTGATCAATCCAATGACTATTATAACCGCTGTAACACTTGGTATTCTTATAATCGCAAAAACTGCTAAAAGCAAAAAGAGCCTCGGTATAGAATTAAAGACCTCTATACCTTTCACTATAACAGTATCCCAAGGCACCCACATATTCTTCCTATGAGCATTGCTCAAAAGCTTATTGACGATAGCTATCAAGGCAAAACCAGCAATCAGAACAAAACCATAGTACGCAAATGACCTCTTGTAAAACCCTCTTTCATCTTCATAAAAGGAAAATTCTGAAGCATAGTAAAAAGTAAGTAAACCAAGTATAAGGCCTAGCACCGCTTGGGCATAGTTAAGACGATGCTTTAGATCGCCGATATATCCAGAAAGCCCTCCTAAAAGCATAGCGATGAAAAGAGAAATCAACGAACTTAATATCCCAACCTTGAAAGCCACTGGGATACCATGTATCAATCTTGATGCAACATCACGACCCAATTGATCAGTACCTAAGACATGCGTTCTGAGAGTGCCATCTGGCTTGATCTCTGTTGAATTAGGCTTACTAAATATTGTAGCTTCATTAGACACTTGGTCTGGCCCAAAATCAATAAGGCCACCATCAGTTGCAATGACATCGGCAAATAAGCCAATACAAAGCATAGAAATCAAGAAGAC
>CALHUZ010000457.1 GCA_938039305.1 uncultured Saprospiraceae bacterium | reverse complement strand
ATGTTCTTGCCAGTAACCTTGGCAGGTATGTTTGCCGGGCCGGAAGGAACAACAAATTCGTTTTTGTTAGCCTTGGGTGATTGGCAGAGTCTACCGTACAATATTATATTCTTCTTGTTAGTAGTAATCTTTACATATGTATACACTGCGCTAATGGTTAATCCTAAGCAGTATGCAGAATATTTAAAGAGACAGAATGCTTTTATTCCAGGAATTAAGCCAGGAAAGAGTACACAAGAATTCATAGATACATTAACAACAAGAGTAACATTACCAGGATCAGTTTTCCTTGGTTTGATTTCTATCTTCCCAGCAGTTGTCGCAAACTTTGGTGTAAACCAGTCGTTTGCATTCTTTTTCGGAGGTACGTCGCTTTTGATACTTGTAGGTGTTGTTCTTGATACATTACAACAGATCGAAAGCCATCTGTTGATGAGAAAATATGATGGATTAGTTAAATCAGGTAAGCTCAAGGGGCGCAGTGGTATGCAACCTATTGGGGCGGGCATGTAGTCTCGTTGATGTCTCAGATAATCTATAAGACAGAAGAAGAAATAGAGCTCATAAGACACAATTGTCTTTTGGTTTCGAAAACTTTAGCATTAGTAGGTGAACACCTTAAAGTAGGTATCACTGGAAATGAGTTAGATAAAAAAGCTGAAGAGTTTATCCGGGATCATGGTGCTCTGCCAGGATTCAAAGGATACAATGGCTTTCCTTCGACTCTTTGTATTTCTAAGAATGAGGTAGTGGTTCATGGGATACCGGATGATGTTCCTTTCAAAGAAGGAGACATTGTTTCAGTAGACTGTGGAGTATATCACAACGAGTATTATGGAGATGCAGCTTACACTTTCGCATTGGGAGATGTAGGTGAGGAGACGATGAAATTATTAGTTGTTACGAAAGACAGTTTATACAAAGGTATAGATGCAGCAGTGAGAGATGGGAGATTGGGTGATATCAGTTATGCGATACAACACTATGCAGAACGAGTTCATGGATACACTGTGGTTCGAGAGTTAGTGGGGCATGGATTGGGAAAGAACCTGCACGAAAAACCTGAAGTTCCGAATTATGGTAAGCGAGGTAAAGGTGTAAAGTTACAAGAGGGATTAGTGATCGCTATTGAACCGATGATCAATCTTGGTAAGAAGAATATTGCTCAATCAGATGATGGTTGGACAGTATATACCAGAGATCGGAAACCATCAGCACACTATGAACACACCATCACAGTAAGAAATGGGAAGGCAGATATTCTGTCAGATCATAGCTTCCTGGAGGCGGCAATTGAGAAAAATATTGAACTAGAGAAAATATCCCTAAAAAGTTAGATATTTGCACTCCCAAATTTTTTATGGCTAAGAAGAACTTAATAAAGCAGGACGGAATAATCGAAGAAGCCCTTTCAAACGCAATGTTTAGGGTACGACTTGAAAATAATCACCTTATTACCGCGACTATATCTGGTAAAATGAGGATGTATTATATAAAAATCCTTCCAGGAGACAAAGTGGCGGTAGAAATGTCGCCTTATGATTTGACCAGAGGTAGGATAACATTTAGATATAAGTAATTATGAAAGTAAGAGCGTCAATAAAGAAAAGATCTGCTGATTGCAAGATCATCAGAAGAAAGGGAAAGCTTTATGTGATAAACAAGAAGAACCCAAGATTTAAGCAAAGACAAGGATAAACAGTAATTATGGCTCGTATAGCAGGAGTAGATTTACCGAAGAATAAAAGAGGCGTCATAGGTTTAACCTATATCTATGGTGTCGGACGTACCAGAGCAGAAGAGATTCTCTCTAAAGCGTCTATAGATGAACATACCAAGGTTAAGGATTGGAATGACGACAACATCCGTGATATATCTGGTATGATCCAAGAGGACTACAAGGTAGAAGGAGAGTTGAGAAGTGAGGTCCAGATGAATATCAAGAGATTGATGGATATAGGTTCTTATAGAGGTGTTCGCCACAGAAAAGGGCTTCCAGTAAGAGGTCAGCGTACTCAGACGAACGCAAGGACAAGAAAAGGAAAGAAGAAAACAGTTGCTAACAAGAAAAAAGCTACTAAATAATGGCTAAAGGCGTAAAAAAGGGAAAGGGCAGAAAAGTTGTAGTTGCACCGGAAGGTTTGGCTTACATACAAGCTTCATTCAACAACATCATTATCTCTCTTTGCAATAAGCAAGGTCAGGTGATTTCTTGGGCTTCAGCTGGTAAAGCAGGATTTAGAGGTTCTAAGAAGAACACTCCATATGCAGCTCAAATGGCAGCAACTGATGCAGGACAAAAAGCGTACGACGCAGGTCTTAGAACTGTAGAAGTTCACGTGAAAGGTCCTGGCTCAGGAAGAGAGGCAGCAATCAGAGCTATCGATGGTGTAGGCATCAAAGTGTCTCGTATCAGAGATAAGACGCCAGTACCACACAATGGCTGTCGTCCACCAAAAAGAAGAAGAGTTTAATAAGAGAGAATTTAAGGTATGGCAAGATATACAGGACCAAAAACGAAAAAGGCAAGAGCCTTAGGTGAAGCTATCTACGGACCAGATCGTGGTTTCGAAAAGAGGAAGTATCCTCCTGGACAGCACGGCAATGGTAGAAGAAGAAAGCAGAAATCTAACTACGCTATTCAGTTAATGGAGAAGCAAAAAGCAAAGTACACATATGGTGTATTGGAGCGTCAGTTTAGAAATCTTTTCGAAAAGGCTAATAGCAAATTGGGTGTAACAGGAGAGATTCTTTTGCAACTTCTTGAGGCAAGATTAGATAATAATGTCTTTCGTATGGGCATAGCTCCAACGAGACGGGCAGCAAGACAGTTAGTTACGCACAAGCACATAACCGTTAATGGTGTTGTGACAAACATACCATCGATGTCATTGAAAGTAGGGGATGTAGTGGCTGTAAGAGGCAAGTCTCAGAACCTTGAAGTGATTCGTAATAGTATGGGAGCAAGTGACGCGAAGAAGTGGGGATGGATACAATGGAATCCAGATCGCCAAGAAGGTACTTTTTTAGAGTATCCTGAAAGATCTAAAATTCCAGAACTGATCAATGAGCAATTGATCGTTGAATTGTATTCTAAGTAAAATCGGTTAGCCTTCTATTTAGAGGGGGTATTTATCAATTAATTTTCGAACGTTAACCACATATGAGTATACTTAATTTTCAGAAGCCATCAAAAATACTTTTACAAAAGGCAGATGACTTTGATGGTTCATTCCTTTTCAAGCCACTAGAACCAGGCTTCGGACAGACTATCGGTAATTCACTTAGAAGAGTATTGTTATCCTCCTTAGAGGGCTATGCTATATCTGCAATCAGAGTAGCTGGTGTTGAGCATGAATTCTCAACTATCAAGGGAGTGGTGGAAGATGTAGTTGATATCATCTTGAACATCAAGCAGATCAGGCTTAAGAAGTTGATCAAGGATGATGACTCAGTTGAAGAGAAAATATACTTGACGATCAGTGGCCAAGAACAATTCAAGGCTGGTGATATAGAGAGCTATACCAACATATTTAAGGTAATGAACCCAGATCACGTGATCTGTAACATGGAGCCTTTTGTAAGCTTGGAGATGGAGTTTATCGTAACAAAAGGTAGAGGATACGTCGGTGGCGAGAACAACATGCCTAAAGATGCAGCTATAGGTGTGATACCTGTGGATGCTATTTACACTCCTATCAAGAAGGTAGCATATAAAGTAGAGAATACTCGTGTAGGTCAAAAGACCGATTATGAGCAACTTACTATAGATGTAAGAACGGATGGAACGATCCATCCAGAAGAAGCTGTTAAAGAAGCTTCGAAGATTTTGATTCAACACTTGATGTTGATTACAGATGAGAATATCACATTTGAAGATCAGTCTAAGAGAGAAGAAGATGTAGTTGATGAGCATATCTTGCACATGCGTAAGTTGCTTAAGACTTCATTGGAAGATTTAGACTTATCAGTCAGAGCTTATAACTGTTTGAAAGCAGCTAAGATTAACTCTTTAGGAGAGATGGTTAAGTTCGATACACATGAGCTTTTAAAGTTCAGAAATTTTGGAAAGAAGTCTTTAGTCGAGATAGAAGAATTATTGACTACAAAGGGGCTTACATTCGGAATGGACTTGAGCAAATATAAATTAGAGGAAGACTAATTAAGATACGTCATGAGACACGGAAAAAAAGTAAATCACTTAGGGAGGAAGAAAGGGCATAGAGTTGCACTCTTGAAGAATCTTGCTACGGCACTGATCACTCACAAGAGGATCAACACTACAGTTGCAAAGGCGAAAGCGTTGAGACTATATGTTGAACCGCTTATCACTAAGTCAAAGAGTAATACTACACACAACCGAAGAGTGGTGTTTAGATACTTACAAGATAAGGAAGCTGTTCAGGAATTATTTGAAACAATATCCGAAAAGGTAATGGATCGTCCTGGAGGCTACACGCGTATCATCAGAACTGGATTCAGACAAGGTGATGCTGCAGATACAGCAATGATTGAATTAGTTGACTTTAATGAGACTTTCACTAAGGCTTCTGCGGATGCTGGCAAGAAGAAAACTCGTAGAGGTAGAAGAAAGGCTACTGGAGCAACCGCAGCAGCAGTGGCTACAGCGGCTGTAGCTGAAGGTCAAGAAGAAGAATAGCACGATATTTCAGAGAAGATTGCTTTAGCGTATCTCTGAAAAGCAAAAAACATATTAAAATATTTTAAAAGGTGTCAGATCCATGGAGCTGACACCTTTTTTTTATATTTGCGGCGGTAAAAAAGGAGTTAATGTCGTCATCACATAATGCAGTCCTCATCTTACAGGATGGGTCGACCTATCGAGGTATATCTTACGGAAAGCCAGGGATTTCTACTGGTGAGATTTGTTTTAACACAGGGATGACAGGGTATCAAGAAATCTTCACTGATCCTTCGTATTTCGGCCAGATGATGGTGACTACTAATGCTCACATAGGTAACTATGGGGTGAGAGACACCGATGTAGAGTCTGATAAGATTCAGATATCTGGTTTAGTGTGTAATGAGTTCACATTCGACTATAGTCGACCATTAGCTACGGGAGATGTAAAGACATACTTTAATAATCAGGACGTCATAGTTATATCCGACATAGATACAAGATCGCTTGTTAGGCATATCAGGGATAAGGGAGCTATGAATGCTCTTATAGCTTGTGAAGTAGATAAGTCAGATGAGGAGCTAAAGAAACTACTCGATGATGTTCCTTCTATGGACGGATTAGAACTTGCATCTAAGGTAAGTACGGTTGATGCTTATGAGATGGGATCTGATGATGCAGCGCTGAAGGTAGCTGTTATGGACTTTGGCACTAAAAAGAACATTCTCCGTTGTTTTGTTGAGCGTGGATGTAGAGTGAAAGTATTTCCTGCAAAAACTAGTTTTGAAGAAGTCCAGAAGTGGAATCCAGATGGGTACTTCATATCCAATGGACCAGGTGATCCAGCAACTATGGACTATGCAGTTTCTTTTGTAAAGGAGGTGCTTAAAGAAAAGAAACCATTATTTGGTATTTGTCTTGGACATCAACTATTTGCTTTAGCGATGGGGATTCCAACTTACAAAATGCACAATGGACACAGGGGAATCAATCATCCTGTAAAAAATCTTATTTCAGGTAAGTGTGAAATCACATCTCAGAATCATGGATTCGGGGTAAGTCCAGATGCAGTTCAAGCTAATCTTGATACTGTTGAAGTGACTCACATGAATCTTAACGATAACACAGTAGAAGGTATACGTCATAAAGAACTACCTGCCTTCTCAGTACAATATCATCCAGAATCATCACCAGGACCACATGATTCCAGATATCTTTTTGATCAATTTGTGGACCTAATTAAAAGTCAGAAGTCATGAGTGAAATAGTAGATATAATAGGAAGACAAATCCTCGATTCCAGAGGAAATCCAACGATAGAAGTTGAAGTGGAGACTGAGTCAGGATTGATCGGAAGAGCAGCTGTCCCTTCAGGTGCTTCTACAGGTAAATATGAGGCAGTTGAGCTACGCGATGGTAATAAGGACTACTACATGGGTAAAAGTGTTGTCAAAGCCATTGAGCATGTCAACACTGATCTACTTAATGAGCTGCTTGGTATGAGTGTCTTTGATCAAAGAGGCATTGATAAAATCATGATCGAATTAGATGGTACGCATAACAAGGCTAAGTTAGGAGCCAACGCAATACTTGGAGTCTCATTAGCCGTGGCACATGCAGCTGCTGCAGAAGCAGAGCTACCACTATATCGATACATTGGTGGGGTTAATGCTCACACATTGCCAGTACCGATGATGAATATCATAAATGGAGGATCTCATGCTGATAACAGTATTGACTTTCAGGAATTTATGATTGTTCCTATTGGTGCAGATACATTCTCGGAAGGATTAAGAATGGGTGTTGAAATATTTCACACATTGAAGTCAGTATTAAAGTTAAAGAACTACTCGACTAATGTAGGTGATGAAGGAGGTTTTGCACCAAATATAGGATCAAACAAAGAAGCGATTGAGATTGTTATCCAGTCTATCGAGAAGGCGGGATATAAGCCGGGAGATCAGGTGATGATAGCGATGGATGCAGCTGCGTCAGAGTTCTATGATGCCAAGAAAGAAAAGTACGTGCTTCATAAGTCAACAGGTGATGAAATGTCTTCGGATGACATGATTTCATACTGGAATGACTGGGTAAATCAATATCCAATATTCTCAATTGAGGATGGACTTGATGAGGATGACTGGTCTGGCTGGGTAAAGATGAATGAGATGATGGGAAGCAAAGTGCAACTTGTCGGTGATGATTTATTCGTAACTAATACAGAGCGACTTAAGAGAGGAATAGAAGAGAAAGCAGCAAATAGCATTCTTATAAAGGTGAATCAGATAGGTACGCTTACAGAGACTATCGATGCTGTAAGTATGGCAAAGCAGCATTCTTTCACAAGTGTGATGAGTCATAGATCGGGAGAAACGGAAGATACAACGATAGCTGATTTAGCTGTAGCGCTGAATACAGGTCAAATCAAAACGGGATCTGCTTCGAGAAGTGATAGAATAGCGAAGTACAATCAACTATTAAGAATAGAAGAAGAGCTCGGAAGTAACGCAGTATATCCCGGTAAAGGAATTATGCGATAGGTTCTGTATCTTTGTGCTACCAATGAAAACAATATGAAAGCAAAAAAAGCAGCTTCCAAGGTTAGTTTTATCAATAGGTATACCTGTACTGCACTTCTATTTGCTATTTGGATTTCTTGTATTGATGGCCAGTATAGCTGGGTGAAACAATACAATCTAACCAAGCAGTTGAATATGATGGAGGCAGAGAAAGAAGATGTATTGGTGAAATTAGCAGAGGCCAAATTAGAATACGAAGAGCTCACTAACAATAAAGAAAAGTACGCAAGAGAAAAGTATTTTTTGAGTAAGCCAGGTGAGGAAGTTTTTATAATAGAATAAAGAGAAAAAGTATAAATGAGCGTCTTACTAAATAAGAATAGCAGAGTCATAGTTCAGGGATTCACTGGTAAAGAAGGATCTTTTCATTCTGAGCAGATGATAGAGTATGGTACTAATGTAGTCGGTGGAGTAGTGCCTGGGAAAGGCGGTCTGAAGCATTTAGATAAACCTGTTTTTAATACTGTTGCAGAAACAGTAGATAAAGAAGGAGCTGATACTGCAATCATATTTGTTCCACCAAGATTTGCAGCAGATGCCATAATGGAATCAGCAGATGCAGGGGTTAAGGTGATCGTTTGTATCACAGAAGGAATACCTGTGCAAGACATGGTGAAAGTGAAAGCATTCATCTCAAATAAAGATGTAAGGTTGATCGGCCCTAACTGTCCAGGGATCATTACTCCCGGAGAAGCTAAGCTTGGTATCATGCCTGGATTCATACACCGTCCTGGGACAATTGGAATCATTTCGAGATCTGGAACTTTGACTTACGAAGCCGTAGACCAAGTTACGAAGACTGGGAAAGGCCAGTCAACATGTATCGGAATCGGAGGTGATCCGATCGTAGGAACAACAACTAAGGAAGCAGTTGAACTACTCATGAATGATCCTGATACAGAAGGAATTATCATGATAGGTGAAATAGGAGGAGGTATGGAAGCGGAGGCTGCTCGTTGGATAAAAGACAACAAGACAAAGCCAGTAGTTGGCTTTATAGCGGGACAAACTGCACCGAAGGGTCGTACAATGGGACACGCCGGAGCGATCATCGGAGGCGCTGAAGATACAGCTGAAGCAAAAATGAAAATTCTAGCAGAGTGTGGTATCCATGTAGTTAGTTCTCCAGCGCAGATAGGCAGAACAATGATAGAGGCTCTTAGCTAATCAAAGAGTTTTACAAATAATAATATAGAGTCATAGGCGATACCTCAAGGTGTCGCCTATTCTATTTAAAAGAGACGAATGAAGAGTTATGAACTGATCATTTTTGATTGTGATGGTACACTTGTAGATAGTGAACCACTTACTAATGGATTGATCTCAGATCTTATCAATGAAAGAGGTATCGAGATGACTAAAGCTCGAAGCTTGGATTTGTTTGCTGGCAAAACCATAGTGCACATAAACGACTTCATCAGAGAGTATAGATCGGATCATGATGATGTAGCATTTGAAGAAGAATATAGAGAAAGGTGTCTTGAAAAATTTAATGCAGAATTAGAAGCTATAGATGGTGTAAAGGAATTATTAGAAAGTCTTACAGTTCCATTTTGTGTCGCCTCTAATGGCCCCAAAGTTAAAATGGCCACTACGCTGCCAGCTTCTGGGTTAGATCAGTACTTCGATGAAAAGAACACTTTTTCTGCATATGATATTAACAAATGGAAGCCAGAACCTGATTTGTTTAGATATGCGGCTAAGCAAATGGGAGTTGATTATAGTAAAGCTTTGGTCATTGAAGATACTTGGTCTGGAGTTATGGGAGCTATAAACGGTCAGATAGATGTCTGGGCATATAATGCTCACTTAGATCCAAGGGTTTTTTTATCAGGAGTACCTAATTTTAAGACAATGAGTGCGTTACATAATAATCTGGTGCAGTATATTTAGGCAAGGCCAGCTTGCACCACTAAAAGGAACGTTATATGAGCAAGATCTCGGTAATTATATTTTTCATTCTAACAGGATTTTCTCTCTTCGGTCAACGTCATTCTGAAGCTCGTGTTTGGAATGAGCAAGTTTTAGAAGCAATTAGAAATGACTTTGCTCGTCCTACAGTTCATGCACGAAATCTGTGGCATACATCAGTTGCGATGTATGACATCTGGTCTGTGGTGAATGAGAGTGGTTCTACATATCTGTTAGGACAAACTTTTGATGATGTATTGTATGAACTTCCTGAATTAAATCTGACACTGACAGAAGAAGAAAAGATTGCTTATACAGAAGAGGCTATCGCTTATGCGATGTACGATATCATATTGGAAAGGTTTCGTTTTGCACCTAAATCTAACGACATTATTTCTGATGTCATGTCTACCATGAGTACTTTAGGATATGATCCAGAGATTCCAACTCGGAGCATTGTAACAGATCAAAGTGCGGCTGCATTTGGCAGATATGTGGCTATTCAAGTCCTGGCATTTGGAAGTAGAGATGAATCCAATGAGCAGTTTGATTATGGAAATTTATTCTACCGACCAATCAATGATGCGACTTTGGTTACCTCCATCGGTAATCCTGATCTTCAAGACCCTAATAGATGGCAACCTCTTGCTTTCGATGAGTTTATAGATCAATCAGGCAATCCTTTCTTAGGAAATATTCCTCAATTTTTAGGTGCAGAGTGGGGCAAGGTTAGATCATTTGCCTTGAGCGAAGAAGACAAGAATATCTATACAAGAGACGGTTTTGAATATACGGTTTATCATGATCCTGGGGCTCCTCCTTATCTTTCCGAGTCTGGTGATGATATATCTTCGGAAGAATACAAATATGGTTTTTCTATGGTTGGTATATGGTCTAGTATGTTGGATCCCGATGACGGTGTCTTGTGGGATATTTCGCCAGCATCAATAGGAAATACTGGTGAAATATCTGGCGGGTATGAAGCCTATCAAGAATTCTATAATCTCTATGGTGGGGGTGACCCGAGTCAAGGGCATAATATAAATCCTATAACTGGACAACCTTACGAGACCCAGATAGTGCCTCGTGGAGATTATACAAGAGTACTTGCTGAGTTTTGGGCTGACGGCCCAGACAGTGAGACACCACCTGGACATTGGTTTTCAATCATGCATGAGGTCATGGATCATCCGATGTTCGAATACAGATGGGAAGGCCAGTATCTGGTTGATAATTTAGAATATGAGGTAAAGGCATTTTTTACACTAGCTGGTGCTATGCATGACGCAGCTGTAAGCGCATGGGGCATAAAAGGTTACTATGACTACATCAGACCAATAAGTGTCATCAGGTATATGGCGAGCAAAGGGCAGAGTTCAGATGAATCATTGTCCAACTACGATCCGCATGGACTACCGATCATTGACGGTTACATCGAAATAATAACAGACAATGATCCACTTGCAATTGATAGAGATGAGTTAGTTGGCAAAATGAAAATACGCTCATGGCGCGGGCCAGATTTTATAGAAGATGAAACGACTGAAAAAGCTGGAGTAGGCTGGATCCCTGCTGAAAACTGGTGGCCGTATCAACGACCGACTTTTGTGTCACCACCTTTTGCAGGCTATGTCTCAGGGCACTCTACCTTTTCAAGGGCTGCTGCTGATATACTTACTATGATGACGGGCGACGCATTTTTTCCAGGTGGAATGGGTAGGTTTCCAATAGAGAAGAATGAGTTTTTAGTTTTTGAAAATGGACCAAGCGTAGACTTTGAACTTCAGTGGGCAACGTATAGAGATGCATCTGATCAGACCAGTCTCTCTCGTATATGGGGTGGAATTCATCCTCCTCAAGATGATCTTTTAGGAAGACTGATAGGAGTTGAAATTGCAATTGATGTTTTTGAAAAAGCGAGTCAAGTATTCGGAGAATTTCCAACTTCAACTTATGAGCAAGAGTTGATAACAGATGCATATCAGGTCTATCCAAGTCCGATATCCAATACTCAACGATTATCAATAAAGGCTTATGATAATGAAGCGGAACCAGTCAAAGTAGAATTGTATGATATGAATGCACGAAGAGTAAGAAGTGAACTAATTAGACCTTCGATAACTCAATTAGATATTGAAGGACTTGCTCCTGGTTTATACCTTCTTCATATTATATCAGGTCAAACAAGGCAGGTCAATGAGATTATAATTGTAGAGTAAATTATAAAAAGCAAGATCTTTTTATAAAGAAAGTATCTCTGCCATTGCGATCAGATCTTTGTTTAAACTCTTCGTATTGCTTATTGCTTCGGCAAATGGTGTGTAGGCTATCTCTCCATTGACGACGCCTAAAGCCACGTTTTCCTTTCCTTCTAAAAGTGCCTTTACTGCATTGTAGCCAAGTCGGCTTGATAAGACTCTATCAAAGGCTGAAGGTGCTCCTCCGCGTTGTAAATGACCTATGATAGTTACTTTTGAATCGATACCGTGGACCTCTTTCAAGTAAGATGCTATTTCCATTGAGTTACCAGTTTTGTTCCCTTCCGCGACCACTACCATGTTGAAGAGCTTTTTACGTCGAGTAGATCTTTGAAGTTGTTTTACAAATTCATCGAGATCCGCGTTTATTTCTGGTAAGAATACAAAACCTGCACCAGTACCTATCCCTGTATGTAGCGCGATGTATCCTGCATGTCTACCCATGACTTCGATTAAAAAAAGTCGATTGTGAGAATCGGCTGTATCTCTAATCTTATCAATTGCTTCCACCGCTGTATTGATAGCTGTATCAAAACCAATGGTATAATCAGTACCGTAAATATCATTGTCAATAGTTCCTGGTATGCCAATGAAAGGAATGTCGTAGGTCTCAGTGAATACTTTAGCTCCTGTATAAGTACCATCGCCACCTATAGCAACACATGCATCTATTTCATGAGCGGCAAGTGTCTCATATGCCATCTCTCGCCCCTCGGGTGTGCGAAAGGCTTCACTTCTGGCAGTTTTTAATTTAGTACCACCAGTATGTATGATATTCGCTACATCTCTCTTTTCTAGCCTCTTTATTTTGCCATGAATCATGCCTTCATAGCCTTCGCTGATGCCATATACATGAAGATCATGATATCCTCCAGTACGTACCACTGCACGCACTGCGGCGTTCATGCCTGGAGCATCTCCCCCTGATGTAAAAACTGCTATTCTCTTAACTTCCTTTCCCATTTGTATGATATCTGATCAACCCTTTTAGGGGTGATGGTTCGAATGACGATGCGATGATATTGAATTTTCTGAACTTCTCCCTTAGCTCTGAGGAAAAATGAAATGCTATAGAACCTGAAAGATGTATAGGTGCTTTATAACGCTGATACATAGGTACAATTAAACGATCTAATAAAGGATCGAAAACCTCGTCCATGATCTTATTCTTTAAAGGTTCTTCAACTTTCTTTAGAATTGAACCAAAGGATGCGATGAATGGTCTCGGGTTCGCTTGCTTATAAATTTCAGGTATCAGAGTATCCGGAGATACGGCATACGTTTGATTTATCGAATCCATGAGGCCTTCTGAAAGATGACCTCGGCAGTATGCTCTAACTATCGCCTGTCCGATCTTGTAGCCACTACCTTCATCTCCGATGAGATAACCACAGCTTTTGAGACCTTCAGAGATCTTAACTCCATCATAGAAGCCTATGTTAGAGCCCGTACCAAGAATGATGACAATTCCTTGTTCGTAGCCACAGAACCCTCTTCCTAAAGCGATAAGATCATCATTGATTTCGACGATTGGATCATAACCTAAATGTTGCATGATATTTTGCGCAAGCTTATTATTAACATCATCATTGATACAACCAGATCCGTAGTAGTAAACTTCTTCGATCTTATGACTTTGGTAGTGCGCCGTGAGCTCTTGCACAGCATCAAGATGAGTACTATCAGTGACAGGGTTGATACCGGATGATTGTATAATTGGACCGATTGTTACTCCATTATGAAGTATTACACTGTCAGTTTTGGTAGATCCAGCTTCAACAAGTAACTTCAAGGAAACGAAAATTTTGTTAATGATGAAATGTAAATATACACACACTAACCCAGCCGCAATTAGATTGGCTTCTTCAATTATGATGCTGCTGCTCTTGAGCTTCACTTCTTTCGCTCAGAATGAAAAGGGCGAACGCCTTAAAGAAGAAGTTAAGAACACAATAGATGGAAAACTAAAGGATGCCCAAGTCATGGTAGATAAGGTATTTAGTTTTGCTGAGTTAGGATTTCAGGAAATTGAGACATCTAAATACCTTACTGGTCTTTTAGAAAAAGAAGGATTCACAATAGAACATGGTATCTCAGGTATTCCAACAGCGTGGATGGCCAAGTGGGGTAGTGGTAAGCCGGTTATAGCCTTAGGTAGTGATTTAGATTGTATACCAAAAGCATCCCAGCGACCAGGTGTCGCGTATCATGATCCGATCATAGAAGGAGCTCCAGGTCATGGTGAAGGTCACAATTCTGGTAGCCCGCTAAATATAATAGCAGCTATCGAAGTAAAGAAGATTATGGAGCGAGAAGGTATAAGTGGTACGCTGGTCCTTTGGCCTGGTGTTGCAGAAGAGTTAGTTGGTACAAAGGCCTTCTTTACAAGAGATGGATATTTTGATGATGTAGATATCTCAATCTTCACACACGTAGCTAATAATCTTGCAGTGTCATATGGACAAGCGAGAGGAACGGGATTGATATCTGTTGAATATACATTTGAAGGAGAAGCAGCTCATGCAGCGGGATCTCCTTGGCGTGGAAGAAGTGCAGCAGATGCAACAGAGCTTATGAATATAGGTTGGCAGTACCAGCGGGAGCATTTGGATCCGCTTCACAGATCGCATTCTGTGATTACCAATGGCGGAGATCAACCTAATGTGGTGCCTTCTAAGGCGTCTATCTGGTACTACTTTAGACATGTTACTTATCCGAAGATTATGGAGGTCTATGAAAGAGCTAATAAGATGGCAGAAGGTGCGGCCTTAATGACAAATACAAAAATGTCAAAGAAAATACTCGGAAGTGCATGGCCGAGACACTTTAATCAAGTGATAGCCGAGACGATGTATGAGAATATAAAAGATGTCGGTTTGCCCAAATGGAGCGAGGCCGATAATCAACTTGCTCATGCATTGCAAAAAGAAGTGAATTCTCCTAAACAAGAAGGACTATCTACTGAACTTAGTGATCTTGGTTTACCAGTGAAGAATCCAATAAGTGGAGGCTCAGATGATATTGGTGATATTTCATGGAAGCTTCCTACTGTAACGTTACGCTTCCCTTCTAACATTCCAGGATTACAAGGACATCACTGGTCTAATGCCGTTGCGATGGCTACACCAATAGCACATAAAGGAGTCGTGGCTGGATCTAAAGTGGTAGCGATGACTATGCTTGACTTTCTAACACAACCTAAACTCGTTGATGACGCTTGGACTTACTTCAGAGAAGAGCAAAGGATGGAGATGGAATATATTCCTATGGTAAATGAAGATGATACTCCAGCAATTTATCTCAATACAGAAATCATGCAGGAGTTTAGACCACAATTGGAAAAGTTCTATTATGATGAGACGAAATACAATACTTACTTAGAACAACTTGGAGTTACATATCCAACGATAAAAGTAGAAGCAGGGGAGGACGAATAGATCCAAAATATACAATGTAAAGTTTAATACTTTCTAAATTATAAATAGGGATGAATAGGACTTTTAGTTTTATTCATCCCTTTATGTATTATTACCACCTAACTAGTCAACTGTTTTTGGATTTGTTATTAAGAGTGTCAATTCTTGCAACTTTAGCTCTTTCATTTTTCAGCATTGATAATTAGAAATAGTAATGACTATTTCTCCAACATCTGAGGACTCTTTAATATGCAAACTGACCTGTAATATTAGAATCGCGATAACCGGTGATTCAATGTGGCAGGTATTAAGCGGAGATATGTAGAGTTCACCAAGGAGTAAAATGCTTTTCCTAATTTGAGTCTATTTGTAGACCTATGTCTTGATTCCATTTGAATAAATAAACAGAAGAGACGGTCCAACCTAAGTAGCGCTTTAGAAAAACTTAGAAGAATATAGCAGTTGAAGAGAGATTTTCACTTGCTAAGCTTCTTGTTCTTTTTAAAAAAGAATAGAAGAAAACCTAACAATGCTAACCCTCCTAGCCAAAGAGCATATTGCATAGTCCCACTATGAGAATGAGTGACTTCAAAGGTCAATGTCGCCCAGTTTGATTCATGGGTTAAATCTCCTTCGTTAGATTCTACTAAGTGGATGGTTCTCAGATACCAAATACCAGAATGAGTCAAAACTACAGAAAGCTCTCCATGACTATTAGTGCGTGTCTGGATAGATCCTTGATGATGATGACCACCGTCCATTGTATCATGGTCATGGCCATGGTTAGCCTCAGTATCACTGGAAGTATGAGAGTGAGTACTTTCAGAATCTATAGTGATGAGTTGATTTGCCAGAGGTCTACCGCTTCTAAGAAGTCTTACATTTAGTGTGTCACCTTCTTCAAGGTTATATGGATTAGAAAGAGGTATGAATTCAATCGGGTAACCCAGGTTTACACTCCAATCATTAGTTCTTTTATCACCAACTTGGAAAATGGTTTTGACATGTTTAGAGTATTTTTCATTTGCGTTTTGGTCCAGAGCATTATTTGATTTTCGCCACTCAAGCATATCAGTAACACCATCATGTGCCAGATAATCATTAAATGCTTGAGCATCCATCGCAAGGTTGCGCGCAAAAGTAGAAAGCCCTGCAACATACGTCCCTGGAGCACCTGTTTTGAAATTGAGCAGCGTCATGCTGTCTTTCTCTGTCCATAGGGTAGAATCAATTCTTTCTCTAACGCCATTGCCTACGATACTTACATCAATCATACGATCGCGATCGATTACATTTTCACTCTTATCGAAAGTACCATTAAAAAGCTTGATCTTCGCTTGGCTATTGGGGCTTAGAAAATATGTATCTAACTTGAGATACATATCATGACTGCTGAATATCAAAATAGCAATCAATAAAGGGATTAGCTTTTTCATAAACCTACTTGGTTTTATATGCGAGAAGATATGACTATTTGAATTTGTGACATAGAATAGAAATTATAATCCCATAGAATTAATCTCATAAAGTATCTCTCGCACTATAGGCATGGGAGCCTCCTTAGAATTACATTCTATAGTCATGCTTCTATAACCGATGGCAAGGAAGCGATTGAAATCTTTACAATCTCGAAAGACATCAAATTGTTCCTTTTCATAGTCAAAAACGATTCCTTTTAATTGTTCTTGGGAACCACCTCCAGTACCTATGGCGATCGGTCCTGCACCGATCGAAAAGCCTAAACCACTCCTGCCTTCTTGATAGTATCCCTCGAGATACAGGTACTTGCCTTGTTCAAAAACACGATTAAATGAATCTTTAAAAATCATTCTCTGTCGCTTGTCCTTTTTCTCCATATGCTTTTGCATACTTTTAAAATGTATGTATAGGCTCCCTCGATAAGATATAGCGAACGCGTCAGTGACTCTCTTTTTCGTCCTCTTGTAATAGAAGTAACAATTGTCAATTAGGGGATCATCTATGACGGTCTTAGGTTTGTACACATCTCTGGTCTCAACTCTTACTTGCTTATCGGGCACTCTTTTTAAGAAGGACTCAAATGAATAGTAAACACCTTCTGGGTATTGATTCTCAGTAAGATCTATCATTGAGTTTACCTCGATTTGCGCCTGCAGAGCGGACGGCATATAGAGTAAACTAAGTAAGACAAATAATTGCAGACAAATATATTTCATACCAAGACTCTTGTTGATTAGAAAATACTCCAATGATCAGTAGTTAAACTATGAACTCATCCACAAAGTTCAATTACATTATTCGTGGTAGACTGTATTGTGCACAAGTGTGGCTCCGCACTCAGCACAAGCAGTTGCGCTGCCTGATCCTCCTTCATGCCCACTTGGACATGTATAGTGCCAAACGCCTGCAGCATTCTGAGGAGGCTCAGGAGACGCAGTTGGGGCAGGTGGAGGGATGGCTCCTGGTGTCGTTGGCGTTGCTGCCACATCACTATCATGGTATACAGTATTGTGTACTAATGTAGTACCGCAGACAGTACAAGCAGTTGCACTTCCCGAACCACCATCGTGACCATTAGGGCATGTGTAGTGCCACACGCCAATTGCATTTTGTGGAGGCTCCGCACCTGGAGCGTCACCTGTAGCTGCCGCTGGCTGATCATGAAATGCTTGATTATGTGTCAGCTCAGCACCACATGAGATGCATGTACCCTGGGCATCACTTCCTTCATGACCGTTAGGACAGAGATAGTGCTTTACACCGCCAACTACTGCTCCCGAAGGAATAGTTGGGGACTCAAAAGTCGATTGATTCTTTGCTATCTGCTCTGCTGATAATACAGGTGCAGGTCTATCAATTTTCTCACCACATGATGCGATGATAATAGTCATTAATGAAATACTGATGATTATTCTAAAAATCATGAAAGTGCTTTTCCTACTTTAATTAATAATTCTTTACTCTTTAAAATTCCTTCTTCTTCACTGAGTGTACGTCCTTCATACTCGATACCAACGAAGCCTGTATAACCATGCTCTTTAACGATCTGCATCATCTTCATGTAGTCAGTTTTCGTTTCGTTGCCTTTATCGTCGAAGTCATTTGTCTTTGCGCTTACAGCTTTTGCAAAAGGCATCATTTCAGTAACGCCTTTATATCTATCATATTCTTCAAGACACTTAGTCCATCCTTCTCTTTTAATACAAAAATTGCCGAAGTCAGGGAGTGTGCCACAATTAGGCAGATTCACTTCTTTTATCACACCTGATAGCCATGTTCCATTACTTGAATAACCACCATGGTTTTCGACTATGACATTGATATTTTCTTTAGCAGCATATTCTGATACGCCGCCAAGCCCTTGAACGGCTGCTTTACCTACATCTTCTGAACTACCTTCTCCAAATGCATTTACTCTGATACTATGACAACCTAATGTTTTAGCCGCATCAACCCACTTGTAGTGATTCTCGATCGCTTCTTTTCTTTTCGCATCATCAGTATCACCGAGCCCTCCTTCACCATCAATCATGATCAACAATTGCGTGACATCTGCATCGACGGCTCGTTGATTCATTTGTGACAGATAAGCTGCATCTTCAGCTTTGTCTTTGAAGAATTGGTTAACGTATTCTATACCATCTATACCCAGACTACGAGTCTTGGATGCAAAGTCGAGATGCTCAAGCTCTTTAGAGAATATGGCTTTGTGAAAACTCCACTGCGCCAACGATATCTTGAAAAACATATCGCTATCCAAGAGCATCTTCGTTGCTCTGGACATGGCTAGTCCACTGGACATAAGTCCTGCTGTAAGTACGGCTCCTTTTTTTAAAAAGCCCCTTCTCTTTTCAATCATGAAAACTTATTTAAAGTGCCCATGCTTTGCCCACTTCACTTAGTGGAATGCAAGGAATGAACTCCCCAGGGATGGGCAAGTAAGCTAAAGCTTCTTTTGCACCTATTTCAGAAGTGAAGTATCCCTGACAAGTCAAGCCTTTTAACAAAGTATATGGCTTTACATCTCCTTCAACATCGTCAAGCGACAATAGGAAAGACTCCTTGTCTTCAACTGATTTATCTGCAAATCCCGATGAAGCAATTGATCCCATTAAAGCAGTCAATTGGCCTTGTTCTTCAGTTGTGAAGTGTTCAGCCATTTCATTAATTAGTTCGTGAACCCCTGCTGCTTTTGCCCCAGGACTATCTGTAGTAGGTATAATTGTTTCTACCACATCGCCTAAAAGTGCAAGCATGTCCGAATTCAAGAATGACTTAGCAGCAGCCACAGTCGGCTCTGTCTTACAACCACTTACAATCGTTGATATAGTTCCAGCAGATAATCCACATCCTACTAAGAATGCTGAATTTCTAATTGCGTCTCTTCTTTTCATCTTTTACAGATTTAGTTTTTTCAATTCTTCTACAGCATGATTAGCAGCTCTTGCTGTCAAAGCCATATAAGTCAAGGATGGATTCTGATTAGCTGCAGAAGTCATACATGCACCGTCTGTAACGAATACATTTTTGCAAGTATGTACTTGATTCCACTTATTCAATACAGAGGTCTTTGGATCTCTTCCCATGCGAGCTGTCCCCATCTCATGTATTCCATTTCCTGGATTAGATCGATCTTCATAAGGCTGGATATTCTTAAATCCAGCAGCGTCTAACATTTCCACAGCGGAAGCCTGCATGTCCTTACGCATGTTAAGTTCGTTCTCTTTCCATTCTACATCTAACTCTATAGTCGGTAATCCCCACTTATCAGGCTTGTCATATCTGAGTGTCATCTTATTATCATGATATGGTAAGCACTCCCCAAAAGCAAGCATATTCATGCCCCACTTACCAGGTTGGATCATCTCATTCTTTAGATCTTTTCCGATTTTTGCTTCTGCTGGTTTCCACCATCCACCACGAGAAGCACCACCTTGATATCCAAATCCTCGGATATAGTCTTTTCTCATTGACTCTTTACTGATGTTACGGAATCGCGGTATAAATATTCCATTTGGGCGACGACCCTTATAATACTTATCTCCAAAGTCATCAGTCTCTGCTCGTGCACCAATGTGGAAATGATGATCCATAACATTGTGGCCAAGCTCTCCAGAATCATTGCCTAAGCCATCTGGGAATCTATCTGACTTACTATTCATCAAGATGGATGCAGTAGGAAGTGCTGATGCACATACAAATATGATTTTTGCGAAAAACTCATGACTCTCATTAGTCTCTGCATCAATGACTTGTACGCCTTTAGCTTTCTGACTTTCGTTATCATATATGATCGAGTGAACGATAGAATGCGGTCTTAATGTCAAGTTACCCGTAGCATACCCAGCAGGTAGGGTTGAAGCATTAGAACTGAAGTATGCTCCATAAGGACAGCCTCTGATACATCTGTTTCTATACTGACAATTCCCTCTTCCATTATGTCCGCCTGGCTTAGTGATGTGTGCTACACGGCCTGGCATCAGTAGTCTATCTTTAAAAGCAGACTTCATCTTAGTACGTACATGGTCCTCTACACAGTTTAGAGGCATAGCAGGCTGAAGTTTACCATCTGGTGTCTGTGGATGTCCGACATTCTCACCACTTACGCCTATGTATTGCTCGACATAGTCATACCATGGCGATACATCGGCATATCTAATCGGCCAATCTACAGCGATTCCTTCTCGAGCATTTCCACTGAAGTCAATCTCACTATGACGATAACTTTGACGTCCCCAAAGTAAAGATCTACCCCCGACATGATATCCTCTGATCCAATCAAAAGGTTTCACCTCATGATATGGATGTTCAGTATCCTTTACCCACCAGTGCTTGGTGAATTGTGAAACGGTATATCCAGTTCTTCTTTGCTTTTCATAGTCTTTCCATTCTTCTTCTGTAAGCCTTCCTCTATTGGGCACATCCCAAGTGTCTAGGTTAGCCGTCGGATAGTCTCCGTGCTTTACATCTCGTCCTCTTTCGAGTAGAAGAACCTTCAATCCTTTCTCAGTTAACTCTTTAACTGCCCAACCACCGCTCACTCCTGATCCAACTACAATGGCATCATAAGTGACTTCATCTTTTCCTTGTGAATTAAAATACATACGACGTTTTTATAAAGTGATATTACATATGTCTATACCTTGCTTGAGTGACTTAAGTGCATCATCTCGAGAAGGGATAAATTCTTGTGCTACGAAACCATCAAACCCTGTCTCGGCAATAGCCTTCATGATAGCAGGGTAGTACAACTCTTGGGTTTCATCTATCTCGTTTCTCCCTGGTACACCACCTGTGTGATAATGAGATATATACTTTTCATTTTCTTTTATGGTTCTTATGATATCACCTTCCATGATCTGCATGTGATATATGTCATACAGTAGTGCAAAATTTGGAGAACCTACTTTCTCAACTAATTGTGCGCCCCAAGAAGTGTGGTCACACATGTAGTCTTTGTGATCTACCTTGCTATTAAGCAGCTCCATAATGATCGTGATCCCCGCTTTTTCTGCGGCTTTAACAATCTTTTGAAGCCCGACAGCACAGTTCTCAAGTCCTTGCTCATCACTGATTGTTCCTCTGTTGCCAGAAAATGTTATGATTTGAGGAATGCCTTTATCTGCGGCCATAGGGATGATGGGAAGTATCTCTGCTGTGAGCTGATCATGATACTGACGATCATTGAAGCCCTTTGGGATGCCGAGAGAGGAGCCATTAGATATGGCACAATTAAGTCCACGACTTATCACTGTATCCCATTGACTAGGATTAAGCAACTCTATAGAACTTATACCCATGTCCTTACACCTGTCGGCAAATTCTTCAAGAGGTATGCTGTTGTAGCACCATTTGCAGACGGAGTGATTAATTGTATCGTTGAGATTCGTACTATTTGCAGGTGATTTTGGCATCGCTTTTTGATTGGATGATGCTACTTCTGGGATCTTAGCTGTAGCGCAGCTATTGAGAGCTACACCGGTAGCGGCAGCTGCCAGGTTGTTTACCAATTGTCTTCGATTCATACCACGAGTGTTATAACTGACAATATAGAATAATTTGGAGTATTACTGGAAGGCATTAGTCTTTTAAGCTGTGGTGATAAACAAAGGATTAGGGCTGTTTTCAGCCAGATCTTAGTGAAATGAAGCTTACTCAACCATCATGATTAAAGTGATATGGTGTCGTAAAAAGCAATCGATTAAAGTGAAGGTTTAGCCATGTACCTATTTACGGTAAGAAAACATATGTAATTAATATTTAATATGTATATTGTGCTCTGAATAAGGTTGAATAACGTTTTTTGTAACTAAGGATCATGATGAAAATATTAATTGCGATAGCATGTTTCATGCTGAGTATGCCCACATTAACTACTGTTAGTGGACAACAGCATAACCCAGCCGCTTGTAATAGTGTACCCTCTATAGAGTGTGGCTCAAGAATCAATAACGCTTCTAATAAATTCGGGAGTAACTTACTCGATACATATAGTTGTGTAGGTACCTCAAGTCGTGACGGCTATAATGGTAATGAACGCGTATATGAACTCGTAGTTAATGTGCGTCGCCAATATGATATCAGACTTAACGACATCAAGCTTAATAATGTAGCTGATCCACAACTAAACTTCGATCTTTTCTTGATGAGAAGTGACTGTAAGACTGGGGATTGCGTCTTGTCAAGTATCACAAGAGACAATGCTCCTGAAAGAATATCAGCTCGATTAGATCCAGGCACATACTATGTCATAGTAGATACTTGGGAAGGTGAGATTGGTACATTTGATCTTTCAGTAGATTGTGATAATCTTGCAGCTCCTGCAAGCTGTGAGAATGCTGAGGCACTTTGGTGCGATGAGCTCGTATCAGGAAATACTTGGGGGGCTACAAGTGACTTCAATAGTGATTTCTACAATTGCTATGGTGGTACAGGTACTTACAATGGTCCTGATGAGATCTATAGCTTTACTAAAGCGGCAGCTAATGATAACATCCAACTTCACTTATTCACAGAATCATCTAATCTCAACATATTCTTAGTTAATAGTTGTGATCAATCAGGGTTTAGCTGTGTAGCAGTAGGTCAAGATTTTGATGGTGGAAAGTTCATAGATGAAGCAGAATTAGGACTGCCAGCTGGTACTTACCATGTAATTGTTGATGGACGAAATAGTGGGACTGATGGAAGTTATAGTCTACTGTTGACTTGTGATGCCTTAGATGTAAGTGGTGCAGATCAATTGTTATGTGGACGCCCTTTGGAGCAACAGAATTTCACAGGTGGAACCAAGCAAAAGACGCTCTATACTTGCGAAGGCATTAACCAGACACCTTATAATGGTGCAGAAAGAATATACTACTTTGATTTGGCGACAGTCACTGATGTTCAAATCGATTTAGACAAGACATCTACTTTTGGAGAGTTGGGACTCTTCTTATTTCAAGTCCAAGGAAATAGAGCTATATGTCTTGAATCAGGTACGAGGCAAATAGGAGATTTAAGTATATCTAAGTCATTAGCTGCAGGTAGATATTATGTAGTTGTAGATAGTCGTAAAGAGGCATTTTTTGATCTGACTCTTACAGGTTGTGCTTGTCCGATTGACGGGACTCTCAGTTGTGATACACCTATCCAAGGATCGAATGCAGGAGGAGGAGATGATGTTATTTATTCAGGTGGGGAGTGTCACAGTTCAAGATTGAGATTAGATGCTCAAGACAGAGTTTATCAATTCACGGCTACTGAAACTCAACTTTATGAATTCAGACTTTCGGATTTAGAAAAAGATCTTGGACTTTTTATTTATGCAGATTGTAACAACAGTGAGACATGTCTTGCATTTAGTAATAAAAACGGAGAGGATAAAGCCTCTATCAATTTAGTAAAAGGTCAGACAGTATATGTGGCTGTAGATGGAATCGCGAGACTCGTGACATCTACATTTACGCTTGAAGCGATTTGCAATCCATTTCCCGATGAAGATAATGATGGTGTGACAGATGCAGAAGATAATTGTCCAACGACTCCGAACGCTGATCAAGCAAACAATGATAATGACTCGATGGGAGATGCTTGTGACAACGACGATGACAATGACGGGGTGGCAGATGGAGTAGATTGTGCACCTTTTAATGCAGCAATTGCATTTAGCATCGGAGATGCTTGTGACGATAACAACAGCGCAACTATAGCAGATGCGATTAATGGAGATTGTGAATGTGCAGGAGTACCAAGAACTGATACCGATGGCGATGGCATCTTCGATGATGTAGATAACTGTATCACTATTTCAAATGCAGACCAAGCCAACAATGACAACGATTCAGAAGGTGATGTTTGCGATAATGATGATGATAATGATGGTGTCGTAGATGCACTGGATTGTAATCCTTTTGATGCGAGATTGAATTTTTCAATTGGAGATGTATGTAATGACAATGATCCAAATACTTTTAATGATAGGATTAATGATGACTGTATTTGTCAAGGAAACGATGCTGTTGCTCCGATACAATTAGTAGTGGGCAATGCATCAGGTGCTGTTGGCGAAACAGTTTGTGTAGATATAACGGCAACAGAATTTAATGATATTGCCGCAGCATCATTTTCAGTTTCATTAGATAATGATTTAGCAAGAGTAGTTAGTGTTTCTAATCTCGGCTTCACTGGTGGTGCTTTCACAGGTAGTGGATGTCCAATTCCAACTGCTATGACTGGAAGTACTTCTGGTTTAGGAGGTTTTGCTGTATGGTCGGCAGATAACGGAGCATCAGTGACACTTGGCTCTGTAACACCAATCGTCGAAGTATGCGTTGAGATATTAAATGATGACTTCGAAAAGACTACACTCACGCTTTCTGATGAATGCCGTGATACAGAGTTCTTTAATAGCAACGCAACTGAAATTCCATTTACGGTAAGTACTGGAATGATAACAAGAATAAATAATGCGGTTACTGCTGGCATGAGTATAGCAGGAAGGGTAATGAACGTGATCGAAGTAGGATTAGAAAATGTGGCAATGGACTTGACTGGTGCTGCTGAAGTAACAGTGATGTCGGAAGAAGATGGTTCTTATAGCTTACCTGCTGAAGCTGGCGAGAGTTATGTGTTAACACCAAGATCTACAGATGAGCGCATGCAAGAATTGACAGTGATGGATGTTCTTATCTTTAGAAGACACTTCATTTTTCAAGAATCGTTTACGAGCCCGTACCAATTTGTGGCAGCTGATATAGATGGCAACGGCCGATTGAGTATTAGAGATGAGCAATTATTGAAATTGATGATTCTTGGTATCGAGCATGATCGCTATCCACTTTGGAAGTTTGTTAAAGCGGATCATGTCTTCCCAGAAGTTACAGACTTTGCTATCGGTGGAGATGTGTTTGATTATCCTTCATCAACTTCTGTAACTGATATGTCTGCTGACATGACACAAGACTTCACAGGTATTAGAACTGGTGATCTTCAGATAGCTTCATTGGTTGCTCAAAATAGATCTGTAGGATCTGTATCTATGGTTACTAAAAATCAGAGATTTACAACTGGCGAAATAGTGAATGTGCCAATGACTATCAATAAAGATATGTTGATGGCCGGACTATCTATAGAGTTAGACTTTGATAAAGCAGCATTAGCATTTGCAGGTATGACTTCAGATCTACCAGGTAACACTGATGAAATGGTCATGACTAAATATACTAAAGAAGGTAAGTTGATTATCCAGTGGATCGGAGATGAATCTGTTGATATGGAGTCTGACGTAACTTTTATTAATCTTTCTTTCATTGCTAACAAGACAGGAGAGCTTTCTAAAAGTCTTTCTCTTAATCAAGAAGTTAGACCTTCTGAATTGATAAGTGATGACCTCAGTACAAGTGATCTTGAATTAGTATTTGAAAAAGAGAGCACTGAAGGAATGACAATATATCCTAACCCAGTTAGTGATATGACTCAAGTATACTATTCTAATAATTCTGGTGCTGAGATGGATGGACAGATTAATGTCTTTGATATAAGCGGTCGCAAGATCTGGAACAAGAGAGTTGTCCTTCAGTCAGGTGATAATCAAATAGAAGTAAGAAAAGAAGAAATAGGGATCGCAGAAGGATTAGTTTTCTTCGAAATGATTACTCCTGTTAGTCAAGAGAAAAGCACAATTATTTTTGTAAAATAACTGTGTTGTAAATATTACAATTCCAAGTATCTGAAGGGAGCGTTCAACATGTTGAGCGCTCTTTTTTTGTGGTAGTCTTTGTGATTAGAACTTTATACTTGCTCCAAGCACAGGAATTGATCCACCTTCATATGCTACAGCTGCACCGAGATCAAGGCTCACCTTAGGAGTCATATATCTCACTGTCCATGTCCCTACTACGGTAACGCTATTAGTGAAAACAACCACTTGATCTGCAATTAGCATAAAATGCTTTCCTAATCTTGTCATGCCACCTATTTGTAAAGCTGGTTCACTCGAAAAGTCATCTTCAGAAAAGGCAAAACCAAGACCAAGTGTAGCGTTATTATTCTTACTTCCGAATGTAGTTAGACCAAATAAAGACCCTGCTAATTCACGACCACCTCCATCAGGAATGAGAAGTAGGTTTCCTCCAATTCCAAAATGTAAATTTTCTGATTTGTTTGGAAAGGTAAACTTAGGTGTGATAAAGAATAGAGGTGACTCGCCTGCAAAAAGAGTGAATGTCTCAAATCCTCCACTTAACGAAAAGTTATCGCTGATGCCATAGGAGAATATATGTGCTCCTATCAGTATGTTCTGATAGAAACCTTCACCTTTTTTGAGACCTATAGCTGTCTCTGTGAGATAGTTCTTGTTAGGGAGCGGATTGTCAAAGTAGGCTCCCTCGGTTGGCTCATCGCTAAAGAATTCCTTTTCTGTTAGTTTGGTGATACTCTCTATCTGGGTCTTAATAATCGTTAGAGTGCCAAGAGCGTTAGTTTCTGTGACGATTGTCGTGACATTAATCGCCTTAATTGTACCCTTTAAAGTTGTTCCTTCTTTAAGAAGGATGGCAGTATAGTCTCCGACATTTAGGCCAGTTGATATGTCTTGGGCTTGTATGCCTAAGGCTGAACAAAATATAAGAAGAGTCAATAAGTGATTTTTCATAGGACAATAGTTAAATAAAAAGACAATTAGTATGTGTGTAACCCTACACTATAACGCCTCTTATCAGTGCAATGTATCTTTCTTTCTGAATGTTAAGTGATTAAGAACGTCATAGGGGCTACTATTTAATAAAACCGATTATTAATGTTACAAGATTATATTCTGAGCGATAGCTGTATTTAGACGAAAGAAAGGTTCTTTTGGACTGAGATAAAAAAA
>CALHUZ010000456.1 GCA_938039305.1 uncultured Saprospiraceae bacterium | reverse complement strand
TTGCCTTTCATGATAAGGCTCCAGCTACTACCTCCATATGGGTTTATCTTTTTGGGTTGTTATATGGCTGCAGTTGTAGGTCAGAATCTGATTCACGACAGAATAGCTGAATGGCACATAGGGTGGGAAGCCTTCATCATCGGATTGACTTATGTCTTGACACTGTTCGCCAACTATGCCTACTATAAAACGCCTTTGGTCAATGGAGATTATGGCTTTGGGAAGTTCACGTTAGAAGTCTATCTGCCCATCTTAGTCATATTTAGTATCGTACTCATACTGGGAAGGTGGTATATATCTCGCCCGCAAGGTATAGAAGTAGCCATGACGCCTACTAAGTTGATGCTCAAAGGAGATAATAAAGATGACATCCTTCAGATAGCTATGGAAGATATCGTTTGTATATCAAGTGCTCAGAATTATGTCGAAGTCAACTATAGACATCAGAGCCTGCCTCAGAAGAAGTTGCTTAGAACTACCTTGAAGAAGATCATGGACCAAGTGCCAAGTTTGATACAAGTACATCGATCTCATCTTGTCAATCCAGCGCATTTGACAAGGTGGAATGATGCTAATACCATCCTGGTTGGAACTCGATCCGTCCCTGTATCTAAGGGTTTTAAAAAGGCTCTTCAAGAACACCTTGATTCCGTCCCTAATACCGATCCATTCGTCCCAAAGGCTTAAAAGACAGCGAGTTATGATATACCTTGGTCTCATGGTTAGAACGCAGGTTCTCCTCATTTTTGAATCACATAAAATACCACGAGATGAAAAATATCATATTAGCTATCACTTCCTTATTATTCTGTTTTTCCCAACTATCGCTTCAAGCTCAGACTGAAGCTAAGCCAAAACTGGCATTTGAGGAAACGGTAGTACTTGCTGACCAATCCTTAGAAGAAGTCGTTACTAAGAAGAAGGCCATCGGTATAGGGGCTGGTGTGGCTCAGGGAGGAGAGATCATCTGGCAAAATGCTAAGGGTAGTTCAGATGTCGAAACGGGAGCTCCAATAAAACCTACAACCATCGGACGCATCGCATCTATTGTTAAGCCGATGACGGCAGTGGCTATATTTCAATTGTATGAACGAGGGTTAATAGATTTGGATGCTTCTATCAAAACTTATCTACCTTCTTATCCACACAAGGAAGCTAGTAAGATTACAGTGAGACATCTATTATCTCATTCTTCTGGGATAAAGGCATATAAGAACAATAAGGAGAGAGAAAACAAAAAGCATTATGACTCTATAGGAGCAGCCATGGATCGCTTTTCAAATAGAAAGCTTGAAGCACAGCCTGGCAAAGAGTTTAACTATACGTCGTATGGTTATGTAGTGTTAGGAGCTATCATAGAATCTGCATCTGGGATGACCTATGAAGACTACATGCAAAAGAATGTATTTGATAAAGCAGATATGCAGCAGACCTCAGTGGAAGATGCTCGTAAGACCTACGATAACAAGACTTCGTTTTACCATCGTAGTAGTAATGGAAAAGTAAAACCAGCATGGCATTTGGATTCAAGTGATCGGATACCAGGAGGAGGTTTTCAAACTACTGTAGAAGATTTGTTGAAGTTTGGGATGACATTACTTAATGATGAATTGATCTCTCGTGCTTCACTCGAGATGATGATGACTGATACTGGGATGAAAAAAGAAGGTAATCCATATGGCATGGGTTGGTTCCTTTATGGGAAGAATCCACAATTAGGTGAGGTCATCGGACATACAGGAGGACAAGCAGGGTGCTCATCTTTTATGATGATACTTCCTGAGTCCAATGCTGTAGTCGCAACCATAGCTAATACATCAGGTGTTGGCCAAGAAGTTGCCGGTATCACAACTGGCTTGTTCAAGATGATATACTCAAAGCTTTAAATTGAAATATTTCCCGCAAAGGGAAATGTATTTCATTAGGCCTGCAACTTGTGAAAAACGGAGTCGTCTATTTAGGTGTTATCAATTGACAAAACCTTTAAATAGACTACAATGACTTTATTTAGAATCTGTATCGCCTGCTTCGTTCTACTTTTTACAGTATCAATATCTGCACAAGAATTTCAAGAAACGACTAAACATACTGCGCAGTTTTCATCCGCCGCCGACAAAGTGATCTCTGTACACAATGTATATGGATCGATTGAGATAGTGGGTTACAACGGAGATGAGGTATTGATAGAAGTGAAAAAGCACTTCAAGGCAAAAAATCAAAAGGGCATAGACCAAGGAAGAGAAGAAGTGGATATTAAGATAATAGAAGATGGCTCGGCAGTCATCGTTTATCTGGACTCTCCACATTCTTACTTTGATATGAAAAAAAGAAATTATCAGCATCGAGAACATCAAACTGGGAGAAGGAAGTATAAGTACAATTTTGACTTTGTCATCAAAGTGCCGTATAACACCAATGTTGAGGCATATGCCATTAATGACGGTTATGTCTTGATCAAGGATATAGACACAGAAGAAATCAATGTCGGCAATCTGAATGGCAAAATCACCTTAGAAGATGTGGCTGGTGCGATAGACGCCAATGCGCTTAATGAAGACATCGATGTCACATACAAATTGAATCCCACAGTTGATTCATATTTTAATGCGCTCAATGGAGATGTTAACGTCACAGTCCAAGATGGCTTTGGTGCAGAGGTGTTTTTCAAATCTATGAATGGACATTTCTATACAGGATTAGAAAAAAGTGTATCTGGTTCTAAAGCAATATTAGAAAAGTCTAAGAATGAGAAAAAAGGGAAGTTCAAACTTTCTAAAAATAGAAAATTCCAAATTGGTTCAGGTGGACCTGAATTACATTTTGACCTATTGAATGGCAATGTTAACTTGACTGAATAGAATTATAAATATTCTTTAAAAATTATTTAGAACAAGAAGACATTCGAAGGTTAGTACATGCAGCGCGGGACGTGTATAGCATCATAGTCATGAACATTGCTGTGTACAGACTTTAATTGAATTACTATCTACAATTTTTTCAAGATAATTAATCGTGTTGAAACGTTTTAGCGATGCTATCGTAATACTCTTGTGTTAATACTTCAGTCCATGATGTTGGTGCACCACCACCATATAAAGCTAAATATGTTACATCACTATGTTTGGTTGAAGAATGCCAATGTTCTGTATCTTTTTCACATTTAATTACATCGCCTTCTTTTAGAACTACTGGCTCTTTTCCTCTTTCTTGGTAGTATGCTTCTCCATCAACAATTATTAAAACTTGTGCTGTGCTATGTGTATGCCAATCTAAGGTTGAGTTAGCTTTAAATGTTGCTTTGGTAATATTATAACCCAACTCTGTATCATCATGAATAATAGCATTCAACCAAGCTTCTCCGATGTAATGAGTATTCGGTGCTTTTGCACCCGCTGTTTGATATGAGGAAACATTATATTCTGAATCTTGGGCACATCCTGTTAATGATGATAGAATAAAGAGAGCTATTATTGAGATTTTCATTTTACAATTTTTTCTAAATTCTTGTATGGGCTCATTGTTGATGTATAACGATTATGAAGCTTGATTCAAGTTATAGATCAATGCGAAGATTAAAACTGCTTTCTTAACGATTATAAAAATCGCTTCTCTAAGAGACTCTCTTACGATATAATCTGATTAGGAACCGGACGTCCTATCCACTTGAATTCGTAGTGCTTCTGCGGAACCGTAATTCTCCCTGATATACGCTGAAGTCTATCGGGGAGTTTTGCGATATAGTCTCTGGCTTTTTCTCCTGCTTCATCTAATCCACCGATCGTCTCAATCTTCCACTGGCTTATCAGTGACTTGAGTATATCGATATAATCTTGAGTAGTGTAAACACCGATACGCTGGGCGCAATTAGAGAAATGATCAAAAAGGTCCTCATTGAGATCACCTGTTTGCTTTAGTAAGACAGCCGGCATAACAATCTTCTTGCGCATCATATCCTCAAATGCTACCATCATGTTACTCGCGTCTATCTCGAGTATTCTATCTACGAAATTGATATATGCACTCGCATGTCGAGCTTCA
>CALHUZ010000455.1 GCA_938039305.1 uncultured Saprospiraceae bacterium | reverse complement strand
AGGGAACAATTCACCCTTATTGGAAATAGAGCTATCCTTGAACAAAATGAAGTCTATGCTTCACTCATAGAAAGTTCAAAAGTTATTGAAGAGAACTAATTGATTTTAAGCTCTATCGAATCCCAGTGAACTTATGAGTCTGTAGACTTAATCGCCATTGGGGACGCTGCTTACAAACTTCTATGCATGTGGTGATGTGATCGCTTTGATTACAGTCATCTAACGGCTGAAGGGAAAAGTGGTCAAAGTCGAGTGACTCGTATTGTAAGAGGTTGACCTTAGCTTGTGGGTATACAAGTTTAAGCTCATGTCCTTTAGAAACGGTTAGTTCTGATCCCAGTTTTGGACTGATACATATCCAATCAATCCCTTCAGGAACTTCTATTGTACCATTTGACTCGATCGCGATAAAGAAACCTTTATCATGAAATGCCTTAACAAGTTGCTTATCCAACTGGAGTAGCGGCTCTCCACCAGTACAGACTATATAGGGCCGACCTTTTCTATTTTCAGGCCATAAAGAAAGACATATTTCAGCGAGTTCATTAGCCTCATATTTGCCGCCAAGGGTACCATCTGTACCCCAGAAGTCAGTATCACAAAACTTGCAGATTGCTTTTTCACGATCCTTTTCCAAACCAGACCACAGATTACAACCGCTAAAACGCAAGAAGACAGCTGCTTGACCAGTATGATGACCTTCGCCTTGGATAGTATAGTATATCTCTTTTATGCTGTACATCTATTTTAGCCCTTTGTCTGAATGGGGCGCAAAGGTATGTTTTCAGAAGATAAAGGGCAATTGATGGGGCAGTAAAGGTGAAGGGCTTTTAGTAAGCTAACTTTTCGATGATTTTCTCAATGATGGGTGTGGCTTGCTCAAGGCTGTTTTGCTCAAAAAAAGACCGAGGTAGCACTTCCTTGACGATACCAAACTCATCAATAAAGAACATGCGACCCAATCCAAGGTCGCCTCCGTAGACAGCATCTCCGAAGAGTGTTCCATTGGGAATGTTGGAGAATAGGATGGCATTGTCCTGAGTGACAGGAAGTATCTCTTCCTTATTCTGATGGGCGAAGCCAAACACTTTTAAGTCATCGAGATACTGAAGATGCAGCAGGTTCATCGAGCTTAACCAATCAGAGGAGAGCTGGTCTTCTGTGCTCCAGAACCATAGTATGACAGTGGTTCCTTTATAGTTTCCTAAGAAGTGCTCTTCCCCATCTATGTCATTAGCCAAGAACATTTCTGCAGGGAAGCCTTTGATAGAAGCGATTAGCTCTTTTTCTGGAGGTGTAAACTCTTCTAATTCTACAAGAAAGTGATCTTGTCCTATAGCAAATGAACTTAGGATTAGAAAGATGAATAAGACGATACCTGTTCTCATAATTAGATTATTACACAGGACTAAAGATAGTATAGAATAAGATTATGCCAAAACTTGGGATACTTACTACAGACCTTCGCAATCTATTTCCGCAAGGGAAAGTAAGTCCAGAACTTCGACTTTTTGTTTATCAAGTTGTGAGACGCTGATGTATATGCGCGTACTTGTGGGACATACATCACATGCCAAGCAATTTACTTCATGAAATGCTTCGTCTATTGATAGAGATTTAAGTTCTATATCATTAGTCAGAAAGTATGACGATATAAAATCGTCTAATGAATCATTGAGACGATCGGGTTCAGCAACTTTCCAAGGATCAGAAGCACATTGTCTTTCATCAAAACTATAGCAGATATCATTTGACTCTTCTGTACAGGAATGAAGTGATAATGTTGCAACAAAGAAAGTGAGTACAGCGGCTAACTTTATAACTGGGAGAATAACTTCATTTTGAAAACTCATAAGGCATTAGCTTTTGTAATCTTAAAGTGTGCGCTTTTGTTCATATTGAAAAATGCTTCGATACAATGGATTACGCTTAAAGTAGTCTAGAGGTTGGGCAATAGCAAAGAAGTACGATTATAATATTCGCTCTTTGATATTGTAATTGGAGTGTCTGCCGCGAGAGTCATTAATCAGCTCAGATATAAAACCTGTCAAGAAGAGTTGGGTTCCGATGATCAATGTCAATAGTCCAAAAAAGAATAACGGTCTATCTTGAATACGAGGCATCTCAAAGAATACCTTCATAACCGTCAGATATATGAGTGTCATGATACCGAGCATAATTGAAATGAGACCTAATGTCCCGAAAAAGTGCATCGGCTTCTTGTTGAATTTTCCAACAAAGAACAATGTCAATAAATCCAAGAATCCACTGATCAATCGCTTTGCGCCAAATTTCGAAACACCAAACTCCCGAGAGCGATGCTCGACAACTTTCTCACCAATATTTGGATATCCTTGCCACTTTGCTAAGACTGGCATCCAACGATGCATATCACCATACACATTGATATCTTGAACGACCTCAAGCTTATAAGCCTTAAGACCACAATTAAAGTCATGAAGCTTTATGCCGCTCACTTTGCGAGCTACTGCATTGAATAATTTGCTGGGTATTGTCTTAGTGAGAGGGTCGTGGCGCTTCTTTTTCCATCCTGAGACCAGATCATAACCCTCTTCCATGACCATCTTGTAAAGTGGTACGATTTCCTCAGGACTATCTTGAAGATCTGCATCCATAGTGATGACTACAGATCCAGCGGCTACCTCAAATCCTTGATCCAGTGCTGCGGCCTTCCCGTAATTTCGACGAAAGCTGAGTGCCTTGATGAGATCTCCGTGCTGTGCCTTAAGTTCTTTGACTACATCCCAACTCTTATCAGAGCTGCCATCATTGACAAAGATGATCTCGTATTGATGATCATGCTTGGCCATCACTTCTGTGATCCACTTCACCAATGGTCGAAGAGATTCCTCTTCGTTGAATAAGGGTATGACTAATGATATATCCATAAAAAAACCTGAACAAAGCTAACTTTATTCAGGTTTATATAAGTAATTTCTATAATATATTATTGATCCTTCTTAAGGATTGCTGACCCAATAAGTCCGTAGATGAGACAACCTAATAGCTTCATGATAAATCCAGTAAAAGCTAAAAAGATAGGTGAAGTAGCAAAGCCCATGGCTTGTTCCATAACTTCTGCTTCTTGCGTTGACATTTCATCCATATCCACATTATTCATGATCGCATCTCCAAAATCTGGCATAAGATAAGCTGCATAGATATACATGAAGATAGCAGATATGATACCCGCAAATAGTCCTATAAAAAGCGATACACTGATGCCTTCTCCAAAAGTCAAAAGACCTTCATTGTTGTCTTTAAAGTATTTAATTCCCATATAAACAAGAGCAAACCCAATAATCCAAGTAAGTCCTTGCACAATGAAATCTGACGCCTGCATCTCACCAGTGAGATTTGTAAGTCCTCCATAATGAACAACAAGTTGCATCACTATTGTTGCCATTCCGAGATATCCGCCATACTTAATGCCGGTCTTAAGAGGTGTTATTTGTTCTTCCATTTTAGTCGTATTTTAGAAATAGCAATATAATAATAGATCTGCTTATCTGCGCTTTACAAGCGGCTTATTAGGATAATTCTATTGACGATGATGTTAGAGAGTCGATTTGGTATTCTTTATAACACCCAGAATACTACCTCTTAATGATCGCCCAAGAAGAGGATTGTTTTTGCACTTAGACTTTATCTGACTTTCGTCAAATGTTACTTCTTCTTCAGGATCAAAGATGGTAAGATTAGCAGCCTGTCCCACTTTTATGGATTCCTTTTGAAGCCCTAACACTTCTCTTGGCCCATTCGATAAGCAGTGTATCATATGCTCGGTAGAAAGCTCAGAACCCAAAGTATTCAACCCTGCAAATACCGTCTCTATAGTTGATGCACCACTTGTGCTATCACCAAATGGTTGGTCCTTTTCTTCCAAGGAAAGCGGCTTGTGGTTAGAAGTGATAATATTGATTTGCCCTGTGTTAATAGCTTTGATTAAGGCTTTGCGATCACTACTTGACCTGAGTGGTGGCTGCACCTTAAGATTGAGATCAAAGTCTATCACATCCTTATCCTCTAGCAGTAGATTCAAAAAAGGAACGGACACTGATAGGTTCCCTTTGTTAGTGGCCTTTTTTATTGATAATAGACCCTCAGCTGTGGATATGTTGTGAATCAATAGAGCCGCATCGGCGTATTCGCTACATCTGATGGCCATCGTCGTATTAGCTACTTCTTCATGTGAAGGGATGCCTTCGATACCCATCGCTACGCTCACACTTCCTTCATGTACATGCCCTTGGGTAGGTCGGCAAGCAGAGTAGATTGTTAGGCCATTAACTGTCTTCAGATACTGCATGGCAAGCAGTAGTTGGTCTTCTGACATATGATCTTCATCTCCATCACTAAAAGCTATCGCTCCGCCTTGATGTAGATCTAGCATCTCCGATATTTCTTTTCCTTCTCGGTGCTTTGTGATTGCCGCGATCGGATGTATGTCTACTATATGATCTGCTCCTTGAGACATCAAGAAGTGGAGTTGACCTTTACTGTCTATGGTAGGTTGACCAGTCGGCATAGGTGCGATCCCGGTATATCCTCCTTGTAGCGCTGCTTCTCTTAAGGAGTGAAGATCTTCACGATATTCAAAACCAGGTTCACCATTGTAAGTGCCGATATCAATCCATCCTTGAGAAACAGATAGTGCTTTGCTTTTTACAACTTTCGCTTTAGCAGGAGGCGTTATGTTCTTGGCAATCTTAGAGATGATTCCCTTCTCTATTAAAACATCCATTTGCTTAAGATGATACTGCGTATCTCGATCGTATATGCGTGCTTTCTTAAGTAGGATGGTTGCCATTTATTTCCAAATTCTAATGAGCAATATTTCTAAAAGTAAAAATAGTAAAGCTAATCCAAGACACCATCTCCATAATCTAACACCATCATTTCGCTCGGCGATATAACCTGAAAGATCAGCCATAGCTACATTGTCTAATACCTTTGCTTGACTGCCTAATTGTGTAGCGACATTTGCTAACTCTCCGTAAGTGACATCTGACTCTTTGCGATCATAGTTAAATGCAAGTGCCTCTACTTTTTCATCTTCAAGTGTTAAGTCATAAAAACCACTCTTCGTGACTTGACCTCTTATATCCATATATCCGAGTTGGCCTGATGAAGTGATACCGGGGATAAACTCCGTTGGGCCTTTGATAACATATCGTTCAGATATGGCTCCGGCCAATGAGTTAAAAGGAATCACATCATCCACACCGATTGTATAAGCTAATGGAGCCCTAACTCCGGCTGACAATGCCATCTTGTATAGCATAGGTACAAAGACTTCAGCATTACGGACCAGATCATTCGCGTTGTCATTCATGGCGGATGCGCACAAGTAGACATTCCCTTTTTCTAAAGTGAATTTTTGCAGATAAGGAGATCCATCTCTGTAAGTCATTAATCTCTCCTTGCCACTACTTTGACTTGAGATCAGATTATAATTTATGGATGTGGCAGGTAGTCTGATATTTCTTTTTGAGGAGATGTAGACTTCATTGAATATGAACTCATCTGTGTTTAACCTCGATACATCTTTTTTCCCATTTTGGACTTCACCTAAGCGATCTGTCTTCAAGGCACCAAGTAAGTTGTTGTAAGAACTTTTATTAGCATTTATGGAAGGGAAGATTAAAAGATTGCCACCGCCTTTTACATATTTAACAAGCTCGTTTTGTAATCCACTGCTGATGTCTATAAGGTCATCGATGATGATGAGTTCTTGCTTTTGAAAAGCTTCATATCTGATACCGCTCTTGGATTGCTGAGTGATATTATAATAGTTGATGCTTTCAAATGC
>CALHUZ010000454.1 GCA_938039305.1 uncultured Saprospiraceae bacterium | reverse complement strand
AGATTGCCATCGGTGAGTTGGATGAGGAAGTAGAGGTGAAATACTTATTTGGAGATAAAATATTCGAAGAAGCTAATATCGCATAATGGATCAGGTTGAAAAGTCCCCACTTAGAGCTCTTTTTTGGAAAGATGAAATTCTGCAGATTCTGTATTGGATGGATGGAGAAGGATTTGGAAAAGATGTTCCCGCTTCGCAAATATTAGCACTGCTCAATACTAATAAAGACAACTTGCACTATCACCTCGAGAAGTTGGTGAAGGATAAAGTGCTTAACGCAAATACTACAAGTGTAGATGACAGCACAATGATATCCCTTTCTGGAGATGCAAAGAAGGAAGCTGGAACGAGATTCGCTGAAGCATTTCAAGGATATCAAAAAGCAGGTCACGGATAGTGTGGTCCTGACTGTGAATTCTGCTACGGAAAGGATGGTGTCAAATTAGAAAACTGTGTACACAACTGTGCATCAAGCCTTCAGTATTCATGAAGCAAGCACTCTTTAGTAACGAAGAATACGAAGAGGCCCTCGGTCAGCTCGATCAGCTCATGCAAGATGCTGAGCAGTTGACTGATGTCGATAACAAAGTGCTGCTCTACAATATACTTCAATACTTCGATTCTATTCATAGAGAACCATTGGCTCGGATCTACAATGCACTAGCAGCATACCCTAAACTTAAGGAACAGATAGATCAGGATCCGACGACTTCTAAGATGTTGTCTTTGTATGATCTTGTTTCTGATGAGCCAGTCGCTGAACCAGTTAATGAGCATCAGAATGGACAGGAGGTTGCCTTTATACCAGAAAGCCAAGTAGGGTTGTTATATCCACCCAAGAAGAAAGACTGGTTGGAGTTGGGCAATTATGAAGCGTTAGAAAACAAGAAGCTATATCCAAAGAACTATGAGCGCGTTAACTTCTTAGTGTCCCGCATTGGTTCAGATGTATACGCTATCCAGAATCAGTGTGATGGATCCTTCTTGCCGATAGATCAAGGTAAGTTAGAAGATCACTTACTCATTTGTCCATGGCACGGTTGCGAATATGATATCAGAACTGGAGAGTCTACAGATAAAGCAAAAAAGTTAGAAATATATCCTGTGGAGATTGAAGCAGATGGATTGCTTAAAGTTGAAATAGCATATGATTAGAACCATAGGCATATTATTCTTAATGACACTGATGTTGTCATGTGGCTCTAAAGTAGAAACTGAAGTCATTAACCCAATGGATAGGCTTTCAGATGATGTGTCAGGAGATGTAGTGAGAAAGGCTATAGCATATGTAGGAGGATGGGACACCTGGGAAAATAAAAAAGACTTTTCCTTTTATAAGAATATTTCCGCGATCGATTCTACGGGTGCTGTAATTAGAAAAACCAGACAACTACATCAATATAAATTGGGTCCGAGCTTTCAAGGCAGAATGACGTGGAAAGTAGGAGACGATGACTTTGTGATTGTCAACAATGGAGCTGAAGCAAAGAAGTATAAAAATGGAATCGAGCTAACAGATGACAAGTCAAAAAATGAAGCTTGGAATTCTTCCTATGGTTCTAACTATGTGATCGCTATGCCCTTCAAATTAACAGACCCAGGAGTGATCTTGTCTTATGAAGGGGTTGATTCAACAACTTTGAGTAAACCAGTGCATTCTCTCAAAGTAGACTATGAGAAAGGAGCGGGAAGTACAGGAGGTATGCACAAATGGTGGTATTACTTTGACTTAGAGACATATGACTTGGTAGGAAACTATCTGGATTATGGCACAGGGCATTCTTTGACGACTTACGAGACATTTACAAAAGTGGATGGCATAAGATTGCATCTAAAGAGATTCAGTTATGCCTCTAACGATAAAAAAGAAAAAGTACAACTAAAGACCATATATGAAAATGAGGAGATGAGCTTTGATAATCAATTCAAACCATCAACCTTTCAGTTACTATGAATACAGCTGGAAACATATTGATAGCAGGAGTTGGAAATGAACTCAGACAGGATGATGCCTTTGGTATCGAGTTCGTCAGACGATGGAGTGCAGATATGCCGAAGTACGATAATGTGACCACTATGGAGGTTGGGATTGCGGGAATTCACTTGGTTCAAGAGTTGCATACTGGATATGATATCTTAGTCTTAGCGGATGCGATAGATTATAAAAGAGAACCTGGAACGATATCAATAGAGCGGGTTGAGAAGTTAAGTAGAGTAGAGGATATGCCTTTGCTTAAGAAACGAGAGTTTTTAGCAGATATGCATTTTACAAATCCTACACGTGCTATGATGTTAGCACAAGCCTTGAAGATACTACCCGTGGATGTATTTATCCTGGGTTGTCAATCTGCAAAGCACGATGACTTTGCATGGGAGATGAGTGACGAGGTGACTAAGGCCATACCTAAAGCCGTTAAAATATTAGGTGAATGGCTAAATTTAAAACAAGAAACAGAACATTAATAAAATAAAATATTCTGACATGAAGGAGACTTTAAAAAAGAAAGGCCAAGTTCAAGATGCTAAAGAAACTACGGGCAAAACACCCTGGTTATTTGGATTAGAAATTAAGGATTTAGTCAATCCCATTACAATTAAAAGAATCCGACTACTACAAGTAGGGTTGGCATTGTTGGTTGTGGGTTATGCGGGTTACTATACTTGGGAGAACTTCTTGCGAGCTCCGACGGGATTTGAATTAGTAGGTGAAATGGTAACTGCCGCAGGTGGTATGGAAGCTTGGAACGATATCAAGTCAGGTCAGTTCACACGTACAAAGAATCTGTATGCAGAAGATGGAACTTCACTTTCAACACAAGTAGAGACATTCTTTTTTCAAAAGACTGATGAAGGTGTCAAGTTGATGGTGAAGGCTCTTGATAAAAATGGAAAAGAGGTAATCATCAGTGAGGATGAGGAAGGCTTCTGGGCGACTCAAGATGCTATGCCATCTGACCCAAAGAAAACTTCTGGAGACCTCGGTATGATGTGTGACTCTAAGTGGTGTCAGCCAAGCTGTGCTGCTAAAATGGCCTTCTATCGTTTCTCCATGCCATTCAAGTTGAATGATGTTGGTGTGCGTCCAGATGTTAATAACATCTCCAAGTTTGGTATGTTACCTTGGAATCCTTTAGAGAACATAGATATGGAAAGTGAGCCGCTTGTATTGGATGTGTCTTATAAGCCAACAGTTGGAAAAGACAAGTGGAGATTCTTAGTGGATCCTGAAACAAAACTTATCCACAAAATGGAATATTATAATAAGTCAGATTTTGGGACATTCCGTCCAGAAGAGATTTATTGGTCTGATCATAAGACAGTGGATGGTATCACATTCAGCCATAAGTGGACAAGATTCTGGGGGAATGGAAAGGTCATGGATGAATATGTATACTCAGATGTTTCATTGGACAACACAGTCACAGAAGATAACTTTAGCAGACCTGAAGGAATGGATTGGGCTGTAGCCAAATAAAAAATAAAGAATTTGAAAATAGCAATAGCAGGTAAAGGAGGTGTTGGTAAAACAACAATAAGCGGGACGATATGTCGGGTGCTTGCACGTAAAGGAGAAAAGGTATTGGCCATAGACGGTGACCCTAATCCTAATCTTTCTGTCGTCTTAGGCATAGATAAAGATACGCCACCACAAGTGTCGTTAAGTACAGATATCATAGAGCGGATAGAGGATGGTGACAGCTGGAAGTTTCAAGTTAAGATGCCGTTTGACGAAATATTGAATACCTATGGCCAGGATGCACCAGATAATGTAACGCTGCTTATAGTTGGAAAACCAGATCAAGCAGGAACGGGTTGTATGTGTGGTTCTCATACTGTGGTCAGAGAGTTGATTCACTCTGCACTTACTTCTGAAAATAAAGCTGCGATGGTAGTTGATACTGAAGCATCACTTGAGCATATGAAGCGAGGCACTTCTAAATACGTAGACAAGATGTACACTGTCTTAGAGCCTTATTATCGATCATTAGAAGCTGCAGGCCGATTTGCAGATATGGCACGTGAGTTAGGGATCAAGCAAGTAGAAGCCATAGCTAATAAAGTAAGAACAGAAGAAGAGAAGCAAGCGATAGAAGAGTATTGCAAAAAGATAAATCTTCCTATAGCAGTTATGGTGCCGTATGATGAAAATGTCACAGCTGCCGACTTAAAAGGAATATCCATTATGGACTATGATCAAGATTCAAAAATGATCAAGGCTATTGAATCATTTGTTGCAGGTCTTAATTAGGCATTGTAGTTTTTAAATCAAGTAATTATGTGCTTAGCAATTCCTGGAAAAGTATTAGAGATAGAAGCTTCGGAAGAAACTGTTTTCCTGATTGGTAAAGTATCTTTTGGAGGTATAACTAAAAGGATCAATCTAAGCTTGGTGCCAGAGGCAGTCGTCGGGGATCATGTCTTGGTTCATGTCGGTGTTGCCGTGAGTATTGTTGATGAAGAAGAAGCTAAGAGAACCATGAACTTCCTGCAAGGCATTGGTGAGCTTGATGATCTCTTTGATGATATTGTGCATAAGTGACAAGTTTACTTCTCAGTACTGACGTATCAATTTAATGACTTCCAATAAAGTCGTTTGAATGAAACTTAAAATCATGTTAAGAGCATGTTTAGTTCTATTTAGCTGTTAGTCTTATGTACATTTGTCTCTTCTATATATGGGCTATAAGAGGTTAAGAAGTACTAAGAGGATATGACGCTGAAGTTGTTCAATTATGGGATAGGGTTGCTGTTTATCTTTCTTTGTAGTACGCAGATCATTGCTCAAGATTTGGATACACAGACATCTCACTCTGATATTGATAGTACTACAGTGCTTTACGAGAAGGTATTACTTGATGGAATCGTGTCTTATCGCAATATGGCAACTGGTGAGATTATTGATCAGATGAAGTATTTGCGATTGTACGCGAGTGAAGTCGATGGAGAAGCTCATGATCTTATGTTGCATCATAACAATGATTATTGGCTATCTGATCGTATCAATCCTTACAAAGACGTTAAGATCGAGACTCCATTTAGGATTGCTTTTGATCAATTGACATTTACGCATCCTGTTGACGATGAAATTGTTATCACATCTCGATTTGGTCATCGTAGGAGAGGTCCTCATGCTGGTTTAGATATGGATCTTGTAACAGGTGATAACGTACGTTCTGTACTTCCGGGACAAGTTAGATTTGTTGGTTATAGTAGTGGACATGGGAAAACAGTTGTTGTTAGACATGCTTATGAAGTTGAGACTGTGTATGCGCATCTCTCAGAATATGATGTGGCAGTTAATGATTGGGTAAGCGAAGGGCAGTTACTTGGTAAAGGAGGAAATACTGGTAGGAGCCGCGGAAGTCATCTACACCTCGAAGTGAGATATAAAGGCGTTGCGATTCATCCAGAGTATGTATTCAATTTTGATGGAAGTAAAACCATAAGAGGATCAGAGCTTTGGGTTTCCAATGCTTGGAAATCTCCTCGTTCTCATAGCTCTTATAAGCAAAGTGAGATTGAACCGCTATTAACTAAAGAAGCAGCAGTCATTGCCCAAGAGTCTGAGCCAAAATTTCATCGTATACGAAGAGGGCAGACGTTGTCTTATGTTTCTCGGAAGTATCACCTTAGCGTAAGTAAGATTTGCAAATTGAACTCTATCTCCAGAAATTCTACACTTCGTATTGGACAGATAATAAAAGTCAGATAATAGAATAGTGGTGACTTATATCAGTGGAACCCTATAAGTCTTCGCATTTGAGAAATGCTGTAACTGCGGCAGAATGATCGCTTCGAATTCTAACATGCCATTGGCTGTAAACAATGGAACTAACTGACTCCAGATCTGCTCCTTAAAAAGTCCCTCTTCACTATCTTTCTTCCCAAGTACTTTTTGCTGTGTCATCCAGAAGCTGATATTCATCCAGATAAGATGTGCAGTTTTCTCATATTGTCCTGGTAGTATCTCCGATTGAAATATTCCTTTTTCAATATTTTGAATCATCCATGAGTGAATCTGATCGATCAATTGACCTATGGAGTCGACACGATGCTCATGCAAGGCTGGGTAAGAACGTTCCAATTGTAAGATGTCCAGAAAATAGAAAGCGAACTTGTTTATAAAATGAAAATAATTGGATAGTTGATTGTCAAAGTCTATGAGGTATGGGAATGAGCTTTCTCCCGGAGTCAATGATTTTAATTCGCTCTGTATATGTTGATCTATTGTTGTGAGTAGCAGATCCTTGGTCCGATAATGATATGCAAGGTTGCCAACGCTGATGTCACAGAAGTCTGCGATGTTCTGCAACTTTACATTAGGTAGTCCATCCTTATTGAATAAGTGGATCGCAGCATCAAATATTTTACTCTTCGTCTTTTTCATCTCCTCAATTCTAATAATCTAATGCTCTGTCTGGAGTAAAGGAATCAAGTAGTCTCTCAATCAATAAGTCAAACTCTAATCTTCCAGGCTCAGTGAAGTGGGGTAGGATCTGGCTCCAGACCATCTCCTTGAATACTCGCTCACTATCTTCTGGACTACCATGATCGATAGGTCTCGTCAGATAGAATGTGATAATCATCCAGATGGTATGTGCGATGATCATGTAGTGATCAGGTCGTAGCTCATTTGCCAATATTCCATCATTTTCATTTCTCTTAAGCCAATTATGGATTTGATTTGTAATGTTCTCTGTGATGTCTTTTCTGACAATGTACTGCTTTGGGAAATTTCGCTTCAGCTCTAAGAGGTCGACGAAGAAAAATGAATACTTCATCAGTAGATGATAGTACAGTGCTAACTGAGTATCAAAATCCATTAGCCCGGGAAATTTCTTTTGGTCATCTATGATGGGCTGAAGCAGTGTGTTGAGTTGGCTGACGATCTGCGCTATGATGGCTTCTTTGCTATAGTAGTGATAAGCGAGATTACCTACGCTTATTCCAGTTTCATCCGCAATGTGCTGTAAGCGGACATTTACTAATCCATTCTGATTGAACAAGCGAACGCTACTTTCTAGTATTTTTTCCTTGGTAGTCATCGGATAGACATTAGCATATTCTTGGTAATTGTTGACCGACCAGCATATTGACAACTCGCTTGCCACCGATACCGCTTCTGATCACCACTTGAGTTGGATGATCGGCTACTACTTTTCCTATGACGGCTGCATGTGGACAGGATGCGTCTTGCTTCAATGTGGCAACTACATCGTCTGCTACATCCGCACTAACGATAGCTATAAAGACTCCCTCATTTGCAACATATAGTGGATCCAATCCAAGGATCTCACATGCACCCTTTACCTGGCCGTCTATTGGGATTTGCTTTTCATCAAGGAAGATGCCTTTTTTAGAATCTCTTGCTATTTCATTTAGTACAGATGCGACACCTCCGCGTGTAGGATCTTTCAAAAGTCGTATGTCTGATCCAAATTTTTGAATGATGCTTTTAACTGGTCCATGAAGTGGCCGTGTGTCACTAAGGATATCGGATTCAAATTCTAATCCTTCCCTTATGGACATGATGGAGATACCATGAGCGGCGATTTCATTAGAAACGATTATGATATCATCTGTCTGAACTCGCTTTAAGTCTATCTCTGCATTAGGCATGATGGAGCCTATGCCTGTAGTGTTGATATATATCTTGTCGCCTTTGCCATGTTCTACAACTTTAGTATCACCTGTTACAATCTTGACACCTGCAGCTTCGCTTGCCTTTTGTATCGAAAGAAGGATCTCCCAGAACTCTGTCATG
>CALHUZ010000453.1 GCA_938039305.1 uncultured Saprospiraceae bacterium | reverse complement strand
GTATTTAACCTTGATATACTTCTTATACTTATCTAAGATAGTTTCATCTTTAGTGCTATCTCCTTGGACTAACTCTCCACACAGCTTGTTCACTATAAGTAAATGATTGTCTTCGTATATGACCATAGTGCAAACATAGGCTTTTAACAAGATTAGGAGACGACAGATTAGAAGACGGCAGATGTCAGATTCTCAGATGCCAGAGAGGTGAGAGGAGTAGATTAAAGATCAAGTGCCAAGTTCAAGTGTCAAGTTCAAGTGTAATTTCAAAATAGAAGAGATCAGATGTCAGATAGTATAGACAAAAGACTTTCAGACGACAGACTACCGATTATGAGAAAAGAACACATTAAACCTTTCAAACTCATTAAACATATTAAACTTGAGCAAGACATATAACTTAAAATCCTCCTCCATGGTTACTTAATACTTGGCACGTTATTTGAATATGTATTGATAGAGTTTTGGTTATTAAATGAGTAGTGCCCGAGTATGGAGATATTCGGGCATTTTTTATGCCCCTACCCCATCTTCGCGCCTGCTTATCTATCTCTTTCGCACAGTATCGCAAAATATTATACTTCATATTTGATTAAATCGTATATAAAGTATTATATTACTTAAAACTCGTTAAAACCCAACAAATGAATATTACTTATAACGATCTACGTCAAATCAAGCATCAGCTTCCCACAGGAAGCATTTCTCGAATTGCAAATGAGCTGAAAGTAACTGAACAGACTGTCAGGAATTATTTTGGAGCACAGAAGTACGCCGAAGGCGATGTTGTCGGTGTCCATAGAGAACCAGGAACATCTGGAGGTGTCGTTCATTTAGAGGACGATAAAATCCTAAACTTGGCGATAAAGATTCTGAATCAACAGAATTAGAGCCTACTCGGATCTGAGGTTTTTGGCTGATGATCCTAGTAGTAGAACTTTTCTCTAAAATATACATGTTTAACGCATGCTAAACAAAGGGCTTTTTAAACGACGAAACCCTTAGAATCAGGGATTCCAGGGCTTCTTCGATTTATAGTGCTTTCAAAAACTATTACATGTGTTCGGCATTAGAATCCTAATAGAGAAGCATCTCTGATCAGTATTCGTCTTCTATTCATACTTATGACATTTGATCGTTTAAGATCATTAAGTATCGTAGTTACTGTTTGTCTTGATGTTCCGGTAAAATCAGCAATGTCTTGCTGCGTATAATTATGCTTCAAAAGCAACTCATTGAGTCCCACCTTATTACCGTATAACTCTGCATTCTCTTTAAGGAAGTTCAATATCCTTGTCTTAGCGTCTTCTACGATCACTGATTCAAGTCTATGTTGATTGCTTCTCAATCTATTTCCGATGATATCAAACAATGCAATACACACCAATGTATTTTGCTGCATCACCTTACGTAATGCCTCAGCTTCTATCATGATGACAGTAGTCTTTCTATCTAAAGATTGTGCCATGGCAGATCTTGTCTTTTCTCCTGAGAGGCTGGCCTCTCCAAAGATCATCCCTGCATGACATATTGTTCTAATTACTTCTTTGCCCATATTTTGGTGAGCACTAATCTTTATCATGCCATTGCATACATAGAATAAAGCGTTGCTTAACTCACTCTTGTGGTATACAATCTCAAACCTTCTCATATCGAGATATTGAGCGTGCTTACACAAATAATGGATCTCTTCATCTTTCGCATCTCTCAGGAAAGGAACAGATCTAATAAACTGTCTTAGTAAGACATTTGCCTCGGTTGGTTTTAGGGTTGTCATAGTTTGCCAATTGTACTAATATGACAGATGTATGACACTTGCCCCCTACAAAAAAGTGAAATAGATTTGACATTCTAATTTCATTCAACTGATTATCAGTTAGTTATGAATGAATATTTATTATGCTATTAAATCACAATTGGAAAATCGTTGACATTTTAAAGGCCTTAGAAGTGAGAATTACATTGTTTGGACAGTTCTAAATACTGAGATCTTGTCCCAACTTTATTTACAGAAGTGAGCCTATAAATTAGAAAGCATCAAACAGCTCTAAATGGAAGGTTTACAAAGTGCGGGGGAAGTTATTCATTCACCCTTACCTGCATCAAGGTTCTACTAGCACCTCCAAATACTCCAGAAGCATTTGTGATATTAGGTATTTCTCTTGGGGCAGAAGGAAGGTTGGAGCCTTGATTAATTAATCGCTCATCCACCCACTTATGATAGTCGTAGATTTCTGGATTAACTGTGATTAATTCAAAATTGAGTCTATTGAGCGCATCCTTTCCATCCATTATAGAAACTGCTTCGCCATCTCTAAGTGGCTCGTCACCATTAGTTCTAAGTCTCAGATGAAGCTTAGATGAAGACATACGCGATTCTTCGATTATGATTCCTTCTTGATGTGCAAAAGTCGATATAGAATTCTGGTTGCTTTGAACTTCTACTACATCCAAAAGACTAAGGTCAGGACTATCAATTAAGTCTACTTGACCATTTGCACCAATCTTAATCGAACTCTTTAGTCTATATGGCACGAGTTGGTAGTATACTGGAACTTGGGTCGGTTGTTCTATATCTATCACCACATCTATGAAGTGATGTGAGAACTCATCATCGATGATCACTTGTTCGGTACTCAATACATCAATAGTGAATCCCATTGATTCAGGAATACTTGTAAATGCTTGGATCGTGTCCATCTTCTCATCAGGGATGATGATAGAGACTTCGTAGGAAGAACCTTCAGATACTCTAAAATCTTCATTGACGAGGTGATACTTTTCACTTGTAGCGTTAAAAGCCATTTCTAACTGACCACCTGGAACGTCGTCTCCTTTAAATACGGCTATAGCATCTCTTCTATCTATATTTTGTAGCTCATTCCCAATAGGCACACTCTCGAGCAACTGCACACTTACTATACGATTAGGGGAAAGTTCACTGAGGAGGTTGTATTCATATGCCCTTTCCGGAGGAACCGAAAAGACGAAGTCATCCCTGCACCCGCAAAGAAGACTAACTAGGCAAGTTAGAATTAGAAGTTTTCTCAAAATTTACAACCTATTAACATACTTAAGACGCTATCTGATCCCCCTGCGTCACACTAGACTTAGTATATATTTTTCAAAGATACATGTTAGTCTTTTAAATGCAAACATATTGCCTTATAGAGCAATATGTTTGTCGTCTATTTATAAAATATCTAAAAAGAAAGGCCTAATCCGATATAAGGAATAAAAGGTAGAATACTTATCTGTTCATTGTTATAAGTACCTCCTGTCTCATCAAAAACAACATCTATATAGTAAGGATTCTTTCGGGCGTAGACATTATATACTCCAAAAGATAGTTTCTGGCTTCCCCAACTATACTTGTTATACAGGTTGACCCCCACATCCATCTTATGATAAGGCGGCAAATCAACATTATTAATAGTCGGTACTATCGGCACCCATATAAACTGACCATCTATGACAATCGGATCAGTAGAAGCAGGAACAGTCGCGGGTAAAGAAGAACCATATGTCCAGCCGACACTTAACTCAAGATTATCGTTAAGCTGTGTCAATGTCATTATATTGAATAAATGTCGTCTATCATTACGCGCTCTGAACTCTCTGCCTCTTTCTATATCCTCAAATGAACGCATCGACTTGGCATGAGTGTAGGCTATCCACCCCCTGATCCGTCCTACCCTTTTCTCAAGTTCTATCTCTATGCCTCGTGCATAACCTTTCCCAATAGGTACATCAGACTGCCAATCAACATTGCCACTGATGTCTAATGAAGCACCTTGTGCAAAGCCTGTTATATTATTATACGTCTTGTCATAAGCCGAAACCTTCAAGGAAAACTCTTTAGCTATCTCCGCATCGAATGATATCGAAAACTGCTCTGATTCTTCAGGTGGTATCACATCAGTGCTCGGCAGCCATACATCGCTTGGTAGACCTAAGCCCGCTGAAGACAAAAGATGGAAGTATTGGTCCATCTTGCTATATCCAACTTTAAAAGAGTATTTCTCATTGAACTTCCACTTTGCGGAGATACGTGGCTGCAACTTCACATAACTATTGTTAGCTACTGTAATAGATGAGAAATGCAATCCAAGATTAGCCGATAACTGATGACCTATGCGGATCTCGTTCTCTACATAAGCTCGTATCTCACTACCAGTAAAGGATTCGAAAGCTCCTCTGTCCTTGACATCTTGTATCGTAATCAAGTCGTTTTCATCTAACAAGTTGTCTCTTGTAGTTGAAAAGTCGCTTCCTGGGGTAAGCTTATGATTCGTATAGTTGAATCCAGCTTTCACATAGTAATTGCTACTGGCAAACCAGTCCAGATCATAGCCTAATATAAAGTCTCGTATGTCAGACGAGAACAGTCTCGAAGTATAACCTTTTGAGAGAGGCTCCGCACCATCTCTTATGATAGTTCTATTGAAGTTGAAGTTGTCAAAGTCGAATCCAGTGATGCTTGCGCTGGCATGTCCGAAGAGTTTCTTTGTAAAATTAGAAGTCCATCTGAGTGTTGCTATTTGGTTTCCCCAAGTTACATCAGTCTGATCAAATTCATCGATGTTCCCAGCATCGGTATCAAGTGTGCCACTTACCTGATTAGCGTAGCGATCCTTTCCATTATATAGAGATAAGAAGATTTGATTTTTATCGTCCAGTTGAAAGTTCACCTTCGCATTGATGTCATAAAAGAAGAAGTTGATCTGACCATCTTCGTTATTTCTTTCAAACTGATATCTACTGAGTGGCTTGAGCCAAGGGTCGATGATCGTTCTACGGGCAGAAAACAAGAATGAGCTCTTACCCTTCACGATGGGACCCTCTATGGTACCTTTAATCATCAAAGGGCTGATCGACACATTGCCATGAAGTTCTTGATTGTTACCTTCTTTGGTCCGAACATCAAATATGGAACTCAATCTCCCACCATATCTGGCTGGAAATCCTCCTTTAATCAACTTAGCACTCTTTATCGCTGAACTATTGAATATGCTAAAGAGACCTAGAGCATGTCCAGTATTATAGACGGGGACTCCATCCAGTAAAACAAGATTCTGATCCACACCTCCACCTCTGACTTGAAGCCCTCCAAATCCATCGACTTGTGAGGAAACACCAGCTCTCATCTGTGCCATACGGATGATATCAGGTTCGCCTCCGAGCGAAGTGATTCCATTGAGCAACTCGATCGGCATGGTTGTAAAATCCTCTGTCTTCTTAGATACCTTAGGTACTGAGCCAAGGATGAAAACTTCATTGAGATAAGTACTCGATGTCAAAAGCACATTAATGATGGTGTCTTGGAATAGGTTCGCATAGACATCCACTGATTCATATCCTACATACGAATAGTTCAGTTCATAATTCCCTACAGGGAAGGTCATGCTGTAATACCCGAACTCGTTAGATGAAATACCATACGTAGCCGTAGAATTGGCAATGTTAGCGTATACAAGCTTCTCTCCTGATGCCTTATCATATAGATATCCACTGACAGTAACTAACTTACTAACTGGTGGAGGAGCAGTCTTTTCTACGATGATCTGATTGCCTACGATCTTATAGTATATCTCGGTATTGACAAAGACATTGTCTAACGCGAGACCAAGCATAAGCCTATTAGCAGATAGTGAAACTCGCTTTGCTTCTGGGATGATTCTGGGATCAAAAGAAATGCCAACTCCGCTCTTTGCGCTCAACACCAGAAGTGCGCTATCTAGGGGGATATTAGCAAAATCTACTGTAACTCGAGTTTCATCAGGTTGTCCTTGTGCTAATATAGCAGCATCAGTATTGAATAGGAAAACACCTATCAATACAACTGTGCGCAGCAGAACATCACGGAGATGAAAGACCAAATTACCCTAGTTTTAACCATAACAAAGATAACACAAATGGTACCAGAATGACATTTGGCGAAAGCACTGACCTACCTACTATAATGATTGTAGAGAGAACATAAATGTAAACCCCCACGATATGCGCAAAGCTTACAAGACTAACTTATAATTAATATGTGAAATATACCTGAAGTCTAAAGTCTGCTCTTAATCTGTACAGCCCCCATCTACATTAACAGTACTTCTGTTAGCAGGTGTGAGTGTGATATTAGGATGAACTTGAGAAATAACCTGAAGTGTTTCCTCCAATGTATAATCAGGCATAATAGTAGAGGTATAATGGCATGTAAGAGCAGCATCACCATGATACTCAAACTCTACTCCGAAGTGTATCCCTATTCTATCAAGAGCTTCTTTAATAGGAGTATCACTAAAGACAATCTTTTCAGTACCATTCATCAAGCCTTTTCTTTCAGCTGATTTATTAGTGAACGCAATGTCTTTTGAAGGGCTCAATTCGCCTTCTTCTCCAGCCAAAAGGATTAAGTCGTATTCAGCGTTATCAGAACTGTACAGTCTGACTTTACCTTCAGTCACTGAGATACTGGCTACACTGCCATCATGACCACTTGTCGCCCTAAAAGAGGTACCAAGTACTTCTGCGTAGATATTATCACCGAGATCTATAGTAAAAGGTCTTGTCGGATCATGACTTACGTCAAATATCGCTTCACCTTCTAAAGCAACTTTACGTACAGAAGCACTTTCTTCCAGTATGGTTAAGGTAGCTCCTTTATCCAACCAAACCTTAGTGTCGTCTATCACTTCAGCATAATGAATGGTATTGGTAGCTTTTATGACTTCTTTTGATTCTCCCGTAGATGATAGGAACCAAATCAAGGCAACAGCTGCAATCGCTGCAGCCAATCCTCCGATTAACTTCCAGTTAAAAGCACTGGCTGTAGACCCAACAGCAGTAGCTACAGGAGCTACAGTGACAGGAGCAGCAGGTGTTGATCTGATCTTAGTTAAGAAATCTTTCTTAGCATCGTCTTTCTTCCAGTCCTTGGATGGGAAGTAGTTATTACTAATATTCCATAAATAGGAAATTTCCTCAGAGATAGCTTTGTTCTCTGGGATTAAGCTTAGTCTGGCAAGTTCTGAGTTCTCCATAAAGGACAACTGACCCGTCAAACGCTTATGCGTTAGGATATAAATGCGTGAGTCCATCGTTTTAAAAATATAAGGGTTACATATAGAGGACAACTAAAATAGCTACCACCCCTATACAATACACATTAAATATTTTTATAATATTTAAACCATAAAAAGCTGTACTTCAGTTCTTAGGATTTTCAAGGCCTTAGAGATCTGGTTTTCAACTGTCTTTATACTTATGTCTAAAGCCGTAGCAATCTCTTGATACGACATATTCTCAAATCTACTCATCCCAAATACCAACTTGCACTTAGGAGGCAATGACTCGATAACTTGATAAATCCTTGTTTCGAGCTCATCTTTCTCCATGTGTGCCTGTCCAGAAGGCACCTGTGACACTATATCAACGGCGGCGTCTTCGTCATCATTGGGTACGATCCGCTTTCTTTTGATATAGTTCAAGCCTCTATTGACAGCTGCCCGTCTTAGATATGGACGTAAAGCGATACTGACATTAATCGTCTCACGTTTCTTCCAAAGGTCTAAGAATATATCCTGCACAACATCTCTAGCTGCTTCGTAATCATGTATCACACGATATACAACAGCACACAGATAATCGAAAAAACGATCGAACAATAGTTCTATCGCTCGCTCATCGTTTTTGTTGAGCAATTCGAGAATCTCTTCATCATTGAATTTTTCCTTCATTCTTAAAGCACAAGGTACATATATGACACAAGATAGTAATATGTCGCCCATCTTGCATAGGAGCCAAGGAACAATTATAGTTAAAGTGGACAAAGAGCTGCTAAAAAAGCTAAAAAATGGATCTGATTAAGCCAAAATGACTGATAGGCTTAAGGGATAGTTGACTTAACAAGAATGCTTCTCTCATTTTGCCGCGACCAGTACAAACGAAAAAAGCGGGGTTCTCTTTCGAAAACTCCCGCTTTAAAGGGTGGAAGATGGGTCTCGAACCCACGGCCTCCGGAACCACAATCCGGCGCTCTAACCAACTGAGCTACAACCACCATATCAGGCTGCAAAGAAAGCGAACAATTTGATCTTAAACAATAGCATGAGATAATAAGATCATAGAATGTTTTGGCATCTCTGTATATCAAGAAAGATTAGCTTTCAAGAAAATGAAGATGATCCTTCTTTGGTATGATAAAGAAGAGTAATGGTTTTCATCATGAGAATACAGTCACATCTTTTGATATGCTCGATCTAAAGAATGAACTTAGAGAAGCAAACTCAAAGTAACATGCTTAACAAGTTGGTATCTATCGCTTCCGTGTTTATTCTATTCGCAAGTTGTACCTCTAAAACAACTGAACCAGAAGAAACGAATTCTGCACAACCGCCAAATATCATCTGCATCTTAGTTGATGACCTTGGTTTTGGGGACCTGTCTTGTCAGGGAGCTAAGGATATGCAAACTCCTCACATTGACAACTTTGCGAGCGAAAGTATGTCTTGCACCAACTTCTATGCTAACTGTACTGTGTGCTCTCCAAGCAGGGCTGCGCTATTGACTGGAAGGTATCCTGATTTAGTTGGAGTTCCTGGAGTCATCCGTCAGAATGAACGCAACAACTGGGGCTATATGGATCCTAATGCTATTCTACTTCCTGAACTCTTGAAGACGAGAGGTTATGAGTCCGCTCTTATCGGCAAATGGCACTTAGGTTTAGAAAGCCCTAATACTCCTAATGAAAAAGGCTTCGATCTCTTTAGAGGTTTCCTCGGTGACATGATGGAGGATTACTGGACACATCTTAGAGGAGGTATTAATTGGATGCGTCATAATGAAGAAATAATAGATCCAGAAGGGCATGCAACTGACCTCTTCACTGATTGGTCTATTGAATATTTGGAAGACCGAAAAAATGATAAAGATCCATTCTATTTGTACTTAGCATACAATGCGCCACATTTCCCAATCCAGCCACCTCAAGAATGGTTAGACAAAGTGTTAGAAAGAGAAAAAGGTATCGATCAAGCACGTGCTAAAAATATCGCTTTTATAGAACATCTGGATCACTCAATCGGTCGTGTGTTGGAGAAATTAGAATCGACTGGGTTAGTTGATAATACGTTGATAGTGTTTACTTCCGATAATGGCGGAGCGCTAAGATTTGCACAAAGCAACGGCGATCTGAGAGGAGGCAAACAAGATCATTATGAAGGTGGCATCAAGGTGCCTGCATTTGTAAAATGGAA
>CALHUZ010000452.1 GCA_938039305.1 uncultured Saprospiraceae bacterium | reverse complement strand
ATGTCAGGTCAGTTAAAAGAAGTTAGAGAGCGGATACAGTCTGTGAATAGTACACAGCAGATCACAAAAGCCATGAAAATGGTTTCTGCTGCGAAGCTAAGAAGAGCGCAAATGGCGATCACTGAGATGCGTCCGTATGCTAATAGACTTGATAATATGCTACGTAACATCCTTTCTAATATGGAAGGAGAAGCTGGCTCATCATTTGGTGTAGAAAGAGAAGTTAATAAAGTACTCGCTATAGTCGTCACTTCTAATCGTGGACTTGCAGGAGCTTTCAATACCAATATTATAAAAGCTGCAGTTGCTAATATCGAAGAGAAGTACGCAGAGGTAAGAGCTAAGGGTGGATTGACTATCCTTTGTGTAGGTAAGAAGGGATTTGATTATTTCAGAAAGAGATATACTGATTGTACTATTATATCTGATTACGTTTCATTGTTTACAGATCTTGGATTTGAAAACGTAGCTCAGGTTTCCCAATTTGCGATGGATGGCTTTAATGCTGGTGAATATGACGTAGTAGAAGCGTCATATGGTAGATTTAAAAATGCCGCTATACAGCTTCCAGAATGTGTGCAGTTTCTTCCAGTAACGAAAATAGAAAAAGAAATTTCGAAGGGTGGCAACGAGAAAACGCATAGAGCGGATTATCTATTTGAGCCAAGCAAGGAAGAACTTTTAGAAGAATTAATTCCAACGATACTTCAGACGACTTTCCAAAAGTTCGTTCTTGATACACATGCCTCTGAGCATGGAGCAAGGATGACAGCGATGGATAGTGCTACAGAGAATGCCAATGATCTACTGAAGGACCTTAAAGTAACATACAACAAGGCTCGTCAAGAAGCTATTACGAAGGAGCTCTCTGAGATCGTCGGTGGTGCAGCAGCTTTAGCGGGATAATTCTTAAGAAGAAACTTTCTAATTATATACTTCCTCAGTCTGGTTAGGCTTGGGCTTCTTTCAACATTCTTGTTCCAATATTTATATTACTCAAGTAGTATCAACTGTTGACTAAGTACCAACAATTCTTGGCTAACAAGGTGTATCCGGTGAGGTGCATCCATGCAAAAGCCTTCCAGTAGATTTATAGTATTTTTGCAGCAAGCGGTTGAAGTCCAGTCATCATGAGTAAAGATCTTCATATAGTTAAGATAGGTGGTAAGCTGATCAATGATCAAGCTTCGCTTAAGGAGTTTTTAGTAGCATTTCATAAGTTAGATGGTCCTAAGATTCTTGTTCATGGTGGTGGTCGAAAAGCGACCGAAATGTCTGCGCTACTTGGCATCGAAACGAAACTCATAGACGGCAGAAGGATCACTAATAAGGATACTCTGGAAGTGGCCATTATGATCTATGCCGGACTCATCAACAAAAATATCGTCGCACAACTCCAATGCATGTCTATTAATGCTATAGGAATGAGCGGTGCGGATGCTAATCTCATAGAAGCACATAAGAGACCAGTAAAGGATATCGATTATGGATTCGTTGGCGATATTGATCAAGTGAACCCTAAAGCTTTAGAAGGCTTATTGGCTATTGACATAACACCTGTTCTTTGTGCTATTACTCATGATGGTCATGGTCAGCTTCTAAATACAAATGCTGATACTATAGCTGCACAAGTAGCTATCGCGATGTCTAAAGAATATGATGTTAAACTCTCCTTCTGTTTTGAGTACCCAGGAGTGCTTTATGATTTAGATTCGCCTAAGATGACGATGAGCCAAATCTCAGAAGGAGAATTCATCAACATGAAGACAAGTGGTACGGTGAATAGTGGTATGATCCCAAAGCTTTCTAATGGTTTTGATGCTTTGAAAGGAGGAGTAGGTGAAGTCAGTATCTGTGGTATAGCAAACTTATCTAATAAAGAAAACGCGACCACCTTAACTCTATAAGAATCAATGGACGTAGTCGATAGTCAACCATATGTACAACTTCTTCAATCGCTCATTAGAGAATTGTCCCTATCTGGCGAAGAATCCAAGACAGCAGATCTCATTGATGCTTTTTTAAAAAAGCAAAACGTTGAAACAGAAAGACTTCATAATAATATCATAGCTCGGAATAAGGCATTTGACGAAAGTCTACCTACAATCGTGCTGAACTCTCATCATGATACGGTTAAGATCGGAAACAACTGGACAAAGGATCCACTTGGCGCAGAGATCGAAGATGGCAAACTGTATGGAAGAGGCAGCAATGATGCCGGAGGCGCACTGGTCTGTTTGATTGCTACATTTATTTATTTTTACAATAAGGACCTACCGTACAATCTCCTACTTATAGCTTCTGGTGAAGAGGAAAACTTTGGATCGAATGGCGTTTCTTCTGTGCTTTCAACTTTAGATCATGAGATAGCACTGGGCATCATAGGAGAACCAACTGAGATGCATTTAGGTATATCTGAAAAGGGCTTAATTGTAATTGATGGTGAGGCCAAAGGTGAAGGTGGACACGCGGCAAGAGACATAGGTGTCAACGCACTCTATGAGGCCATGAAAGATATAAATTGGATTAAGAATTATAATTGGGGAAAGGTCTCAGATGTACTCGGTGCTACCAAAACTACGGTTACACAGATCAATGGAGGCACCCAGCATAATGTCATTCCAGACTCTTGTAAGTATGTGATTGATTGCAGGGTCAATGAAAATTATACACTACAAGAAGTGCTTGATGTACTTAATGAAGGGACAAGTGCAACACTAACTCCACGCTCATTAAAATGGCATCCTTCTGGAATAAATAGAGATCATGCTATAGTGCAAAAAGGAAAAGCATTGAGGAGAAACTGCTTTGGATCTCCAACTCTTTCAGATCAAGTACACTTTACATGTCCGACGATTAAAATTGGACCTGGAAGATCCGAAAGATCACATACCGCAGATGAATTTATTAAAGTTAGTGAGATCGAAGAAGGCATCAAGATTTACATAAGTTTATTGGACGGTCTAAGTTTATAGATTATTAAGAGATTAGAAAGTATGAAGCTCTGGGATAAAGGATACGATATCAATAAGAAGATCGAAGACTTCACTGTCGGTCGAGATAGAGAGTTTGATATGGCTATTGCCAAATATGATGTACAAGCTTCCATTGCACATGCACAGATGCTTTGTGAAATGAACATGATAAGTTCAAAAGAGAATGCTTCTCTTCATCAAGAGCTTAATCTGATTGATCATATGATTACAGATGGTACATTTGTAATAGAGGACTCTGTGGAGGATGTGCATTCTCAGATTGAAAAAATACTTGTTGCTCAATTAGGAGATATAGGAAAGAAGATCCATCTCGGGCGATCCAGAAATGATCAAGTTCTAGTAGCACTAAGGTTATTCTTCAGGGATCAACTCAACATGTTGATCGAAAGAACAAAGAGCGTCGTTCGTGTTCTTCTTGATACAGCAGATAAGCATAAGGATATCCTCATACCAGGATATACGCATATGCAGATTGGTATGGTTTCGTCTTGCGGACTTTGGTTGTCAGCATTTGGGGAAGCACTGATAGATGATGCGGAGTATATCAAGAACACGATCAGTGTTATCAATCGCAATCCACTTGGAACAGGTGCTGGTTATGGATCGTCTCTTCCATTGGACAGAGAATTGACAACTATGGAATTAGAATTTGAAGGATTGTGCATTAATCCTATCAATGCTCAGATAGGTCGTGGAAAATCAGAACTTCTTGTGGCGAATAGTCTTTCAGCCATGGCGCTAACCTTAAACAAGTTAGCCATGGATATTTGCCTTTTCTCAAATGAAAATTATCGCATACTGTCCTTGCCAAAAGAGTATACTACAGGTTCTTCCATCATGCCTCATAAGAAGAATCCTGATGTCTTTGAATTAATAAGAGCAAAGTCTAATCTAATCATCACGCTACCTAATCAAGTAGCCAGCATTATTTCTAATCTAACATCTGGATATCACCGTGATTTTCAAGTGCAAAAGGAAATAGTGTTTCCCGCTCTTGAGCAGATGACAGTTTTGTTAGATCTTGTAGAGCAATGCATCCCGCAGTTGATATTTCACAATAGTCAAGTGGGTGATGATCAGTACAAGTACCTCTGGAGTGTTGAATTGGTTAATCAATATGTACTGGAAGGCATGTCATTCAGGGATGCCTATAAGAAGGTGGGTATGGACATAGACAATGATAACTATGATCCACCAAAGGAGTTGAATCACACACATATAGGGAGCATTGGAAATCTTGGATTGAATCTCATGAGAGAGAGGCTGAAGACGCTTTGATTTAGTAAAATATATCAATAGTAACAATGTTAAAAAATAGTGTCACTGATGCCAACCATATTTCTAATAAGTTGAACTAATTTCGTCTAAAATGACTTAATTAAGTAGATCTCAAAACATAGATAAGCAAGAAGAATATGAGCAATACAGCAATAGCAGAAGCAACTAAGAAATTGGATAGAAAAGGATACCTCTCTATTGATGTCGATCCTACTTTGGACTTAGAAGCAGAGATTAAAAGACTGAAGAAAGAGAAGAATTGTATCATACTTGCTCACTATTATGTAGAGTCAGAACTCCAGGATATAGCAGATTATATAGGAGATAGCTTACAATTAGCTCAGAAGGCCGCTTCTACAGATGCTGATATTATTGTTTTTGTTGGTGTGCACTTTATGGCCGAAACAGCTAAAATGCTCAACCCAAAGAAGAAAGTGCTTTTACCAGACCTCAAGGCTGGTTGTTCACTTGCAGATTCTTGTCCGCCACACTTGTTCAAGAAGTTCAAAGAGAAATATCCGGATCATGTGGTGGTGAGTTACATCAATTGTACAGCAGAGTTGAAGACGCTTACAGATATATGTTGTACTTCTTCTAATGCTCATCACGTGATCAATAGCGTACCTGAAGACAAGGGTATCATCTTCGCTCCAGACAAGAACTTAGGCGCTTATCTTCAGAAGAAAACAGGCCGTGATCTTGTTTTATGGAATGGAGCGTGTATGGTCCATGAGATCTTTTCTGCCGAAAAGATTACCAAAGCTATGGTACGAAATCCAGATGCTCAATTAATCGCTCACCCAGAGTGTGAAGAGCATATCTTGCAAAAAGCGCACTTCATAGGTTCAACAAGTCAGCTGCTCAGATACACTCATGAAAATGATGGGCAAAAGTTTATTGTGGCAACAGAATCTGGTATCATTCATCAGATGGAATTGAAGTCTCCAGATAAAGAATTCATCCCTGCGCCACCTAATAATACTTGTGCTTGCAATGACTGTCCTCATATGAAGCGCAATAGTCTTGAAAAGTTATATCTCTGTATGGAGTATGAACTTCCAGAAGTAGTCCTTGAAGATTGGGTGATTGAGAAAGGAATCGCTTGTATAGATCGGATGATGGAAATTAGTAAGAAGGCAGGACTATAGACAACCAACATGATAGCGCCAATAGACGTCGTATCTGATGCACTAGAAAAACTACAACAAAAGTATGGTAAGCTGTCTGAAGACTGCCGCAGTGATTTTTCAAATTGTTTGAAACACGAACAATTTGAAAAGAATCAGATCTTAGTCAGAAGCGGTGAGGTTTTTGATAAGCTCTTCTTTATTCATCAAGGCTCGATGCGAGCGTATTATATAGATGATGATAAGGAAATAACTGATTGGTTTGCATTTGAAAATGAATTTATAACTGCGATCAATAGCTTTTTTTCAGGAAAACCAAGTCCACACTTTATCACAACTATGAGCCCCACTGTGGCCTCTTTCATATCGGCAGTTGATATGTCTCGATTGTGTAACGATCATCACGACTTCGAACGTCTTTCTAGGCTGATAACTACAGAGACAATGCTTCAGCTGCAACAAAGAATTGTTGCCTTGCAATTTAAATCTGCAGCGGAGAAGTATGAAATTCTATTAAGTAATTATCCTGACATTGCCAATAAGGTAGCGGTTGGTTATATAGCTTCATACTTGGGTATTACATTGGAGACACTCAGTAGGATTAGATCTAATCGCAAG
>CALHUZ010000451.1 GCA_938039305.1 uncultured Saprospiraceae bacterium | reverse complement strand
AAATGGCCGACATGCTACCTGTTATAGATGTCATGAGCAACAGGTTTCTTCAAGGTAAAAATGTCTATGATATCATACCTGAGATATGGGGTGGCATGCAACCGATTTATTTACCAGCTATGTGGCTTCCGTTTGTACTTCATCATATCATGGATATTGACATGAGGTGGGTATCAACTATGGCCATAGTGATCGGGACTATATTGCTTAATTTCAATTTCAATAAAGGTTACAATAAGCGACGACTTACCTACCTCTCGATTCCGGTCTTTTTAATTTGGATATTAATCTTATCCTATGATCATGCTTTAATCAGCTTTACTCAAGAAGGCATAGTCATAGGCTACTATATGTTACTGTGCTTTGCACTACTCAACAGGCACTGGCTTCTTGTAGGAATCGCGATTACTTTGTGCCTACTAAGTCGCTATGCATTAGCCCCTTGGGCTCTTGTATTCTTATTAAGTCTGATCAGCCTAAAGAATTATGAGGAAGCAAAGAAAATCGTGATTGGCATCATGTGTACTGCGATACCACTTATTTTACTGACAGGGAGTTACAAACACTTTCCAATTATCTTTGGCATGTCAGATCAATATCTAACTTCGTTGCTTCAAGACACTGATAAATACATGCCAGTGATCAACAAAAATCTTGGATTAGCAAAGTATCTCTCCATAGATCAGTTACCCTCTTTGCACAAAGCACTTATGTGGTCGTCTGTCGCAATTCCAATTATAGGATTTTATAGCTATCGCTGGTTCAAACACAAGGTCTCTTTTGAATTCTATGCCATCTGTATGCTGAAGATTAGTCTGGCATGCTTTTACAACTTACTTATTATCCCCTACTCCTACTTATTTTATACTTCCACGTTCGTGTCTCTCTTCGTTCTTGCAAGTTACAATGCCCGTGTCCATCAAATTGCAAAAAGTAAAGAAGCTTAAGCAGCTTGCTGGCAAAGTAGAATCTTGCCTATTAGTTCTTTGAGTAAGCCGTCAGGCCTTCGTCTTTCTACACCTTTAGATTGTGCATCAGCCTCTACGATCAGTTCGTATATCTTAATCAATCCTTTGTAGCCGTAGCGCCTGGCCATACTTCGGTACTCTTTGACATGCGAAGAGTAAGCTCCTATCATAGAGCTAAGAGTGTTATCATCCTTCTTAAAATGCTGCGCTACGATAAGTGTTCGTTCAAAGTAGTTAGCCATGCCTGGGATGATCTTTTGTATCGGTTGTACCTTGGCATTATCTTCCAGATTGTAAGTTATCTGATGTACTCGAGCGGTGTCACCATTACTCATCGCCTTCAATAAGGCGAATACATCGAAATCTCTGCTGATTCCTATATATTTCTCAACTGCTGCCACATCAATTGTACTTCCTTCAGGAAGGTTCACCTTGACTTTAGCAATCTCATTGGTTACTTTCTTTAGATCTGTGCCGAGATACTGAGCTAACATCTCAGTTGCATCTGGAGTGATCTTCATCTTTTGTGTACGGACATAGTTGCTAATCCATTTGTTGAGTTTGTACTCCGGCACTGGCTCTGACATCATCACACCAACTGCTGCAGACTTCTTAGCATCTTTCACCCATTTGATTCTGCCATCTATCTTTTTCATGTGAGCGATCACAAGTACTGTCTGAGGTGATGGTGTGGCGATGTAGGTTCCTAAACCTTTAAGATCACGCATGGCTTGCGCTTCTTTCAATATCACCAATCTCCTTTGGGCCATCATAGGAAACTGGCGAGCATGGTCCTGCACTTGCTTAGGATCTATCTCTCGGCCATAAAGTATAGATTGATTGAAAGCTTTCTCCGCCTCAGTCAATAGATTCGCTTCTATATAAGAGGTAACTTGGTCGATATAGAATGGCTCGGCGCCGTGCAAGACATATACAGGCAAGATGGTTCCTGTCTTTATATCACCGATGATCTTATCTGCACTCGCATAATCCATAGGCCATAAATATAATGCAACTTTTAACGTCCCTATGTGAATTGTAAATAGATCTCTTGCGTTATACTATCATGCGCATCGTGATACATATTTGCATTTTCTTGGGATCGCTTTCTCATGGCATTGCTCAAGAACATTTATCATGGGAAGATCTCAGTGATGTCACTTGGGTAGAAGAACATGATGACACCTTAGGAATGACCAATCTAATAGGCACCTTCGGTGAACACCTTGCGTCGTTTAATGGAAAAGAAGTCATCATATCTGGTTATGTGATCCCGCTTGATGCTATGGGATTGTCGTATGCCCTTTCTAAGACTTCTTTTGCCGCTTGTTTCTTCTGTGGACAAGCAGGACCTGAGACGGTCATGGATCTCAATGTTACCCCTAAGTCAGTACCCAGCTACAGACAGAAGGATACACTTATCAAATTCAAAGGAACCCTAGTCTTACGCGAGAGCAATGAGACTGGGCTTCACTATACTCTTGATCAAGCTAAAGAGGTCGATTAGAACCTCCACTTAATCCTCTTATTAGGCTCATAGCTTGATTCATAGATCCGATTCATCCTTGTTCTATACCACATAGTCAAAAATTCACCCCTACTCGTCTATAGAGTCAAGGTCACTGCATGAGTTGCTCATATCTTAGAGATGTAATCAATCATTTACAACCATCTAATATCAACAACATGAAAAAACTATACACTCTTTTATTCTGCTTGGCAATTATCGCTCAAGTTGACGCCCAACGAGAAGAAACTGTCTTCAATCACCAAGGAGAGGTTAGATTCACAGGTATTTGGTTTGGAAACTCAAATGCCGTTGTTGACTTTGACGATGGTTTTAGTTTAAATAGTGGAGGCTTCTTTGCATTTGAATTAAACAATGACTTTCTTATCGGATGGGCTGGCTACAAATCAGACCTTACTAAGACTGGTCAGAACATAGAGATTAAAGGAAATGATCTATTGCTGGGTTATACTTTCAGAAGTGATCGTGTTATTCACCCGATGGTCTACATGCAAGCAGGCGGTGGTAAACTCGTGGTCGAAGACATTGGTACAGATCGAGTATTTGTAGCTCAACCTACTTTCGGTGTTGAAGCCAATATTGCAAGATTCTTCAGATTAGGCATCGATGGTGGTTATCGATTCGTCAGTGGTAACGATCTGCCAGACTTTAATAATGACGACCTCACTGGCCCTGTGCTTAACCTACGATTGAAGTTCGGTTGGAGTTGGAGATAGCAGTCAAGCTGCAAATATTTGCCTTGAGCGAGACCATAGACATCCTTGAGTAGAAGACCTTTGTACGAGTTAATTGTTTGATCAAGATCGGACAACATATGCTAAAAAGTAGGTATACATTTTACATTTGCTATCTTTGGAGGTTCATACCAATCTGAATCTTGAGCAAGTCTAAAAAAGGAAAAGTTACGCCCTTGATGCAACAGTACTTCGAGATGAAGACGAAGCATAAGGATGCACTTCTATTATTTCGCGTAGGTGATTTCTATGAAACATTTGGCGAAGACGCAGTCAAAGCAGCAGCGACATTAGGGATCGTATTAACAGCCAGAAATAATGGTGGATCACAGATAGAGTTAGCTGGATTTCCCTATCACTCATTAGATGTATACTTACCTAAGTTAGTGAGAGGTGGATATCGAGTGGCAATATGCGAGCAACTCGAAAAGCCGAGTAAAGAAAAGAAGATCGTCAAGCGCGGAGTTACAGATTTAGTCACTCCAGGGATCGGAACGCACGACAACTTACTTAATCAAAAAGACAACAACTATCTCTGCTCTATACACATCGGAACCTCTGATCGAGCGGCAACTTCGTTTCTTGATCTGTCAACGGGAGAATTCTCGCTATACGAAGGAGCTTTCCATGAAGTCATCAAACTCATAAGCACTTATAGCCCTAAAGAGATCATTCATAGCAAGAAGGATAAGCAAACCATAGAGGAAGAGCTCGGTGATGAATTTTATCTATATGGTTTGGATGAATGGATATGGCAACTCGACTACTGCAGAGATAAAATAACTGACCTTTTTAAAGTGTCTAATCTCAAGGGTTACGGCATTGAAAAATATAGTCTCGGTCAGATCGCCGCAGGAGCGATCCTACACTACATACAAGAAAGTCAACAGAGTCATCTAAAACACATC
>CALHUZ010000450.1 GCA_938039305.1 uncultured Saprospiraceae bacterium | reverse complement strand
TGGACTCTCTTTTGTAAGTATTGAGAATCAAGTCAACATTGTCGATGTCTTTTAATTTGTAATAGGCGGAATAGAAAGATCTTATTTCGATTAAAAGAATAACAAGAAGGCAGATGCCTGATAAGGCTTTAACTGTAATTGGGTTCAGATCAAAAACGAAGACGTTAAGAGTCATGATACCCAACATCACAGTTACGGCATGTTTATTCTGAGATAACCAAAAGAAAAAGCCGCGATGCAAATGTTTGTAACTCATATGCATACTATTGTATCCCATTCTTCTGATCTTCAAAGCACCGCCAAGTGATTCGTACGTTTGATAGTACGCTTTGCAAAATTCCATTTTGGTATTCGTATGAGTGTGCTCATCTATATTGGATAAGATATGGTCAAGCATTTCAGCTTTGAACACTGAGAATTCTCCCACTTGATTCTTAAAGATCTCATCCAACTTCGCTATGACAAAAGCTTCTTTTTCTTCGACTGTAGGTGTGTCGCTTAATATTGTCTCGGCCTTTTTTCTACCTGGCCTCCAGAAGCCATCTATCGTCCTCATATCATGTCAGTTTGGGATTCATAATCAGATTTATACTCTGTATAAAGTCCTTCATCGCTGATAGGCTATTGTTGACTTCAGTTTTGCCTTCTTCTGTGAGTCGGTAATACTTCCGCATACGATTACCAATGCTTCGTACTTCTGTGGTCAGGATGCCTTTCCCTTCTAGTCTGTGAAGAGCAGGGTAGAGGGCTCCTTCTGTGAGTTGCATTTCACCTTGAGTGATCTCTTTGACCATTGATGTGATCTCGTAGCCATACATCTCATCACGCTCACTTAGGAGTTTTAGGATGATGGTGTCGAGGCTGCCTCGTAGTAATTTTGGATCTACCATATCTCTAATATACATAAGATAATTATATACTAAAGAATCTTAGGTATAAATAAACGCACTTGTATGTGACTTGCTAAAAGCTAAAATTAACTTATCATCCTCTCATCAGAATATAACATAGTGCTTGTTTTTGCAGCTCATGGGAGGGCATTTACCCTACATTTTATGAAAATACATAGAGATAATACTTATTAATTAAATCCCTATTTATATCTTGCTGGCTACTGATAATCAATCATTTAGAAAGATTTAAGATAGTATGAGAGCGATATTTACACTTGTTATAATTTTATCACTTATAACTCTTGGGTACTCAGACCCTAAGAAGCCAAAGAGGCCTACGGCCTGTTCAACCAAAGCGTGTAGCGACTGGGATTGGAAAAATAAAAGAGGAACTTTCGACCCGCATAGTATACAGTGGCCTTTGCATTATAATGGTGAAACTTACCTCGATAGAGTAGATGGGGGTGATCATGACATAGACGTTGTCTTCAGTCATCACTATAAGAAGACCAGAATGAAGCTGAAGAATTATCGTAACTCTGCTTATCATCCAAGCCCTTGGTTTTTAGATGAAGGACTGCCGATGCATGACCCATTTGTCTGTGAAGTTTGGGATGCCGAAGAGCCAAAGTGGGAATCTAACTACTGCGCCATGGTTGGTTCAACATATGAAGATGTTCAAGTCTTTGTCGATGGTCCATCTTGTAGTAAGATCGTCCGGAAGTGGGCAGTAATAGATTGGTGTAAGTGGGAGCCTAACAGTGTCACTAATACACGACCTGAGAGATATACTCTTGTGAAGGATGTATTAACTCATTCTGTCTACTGGAGTTACGGTGGAGATAACTATGATGTCGAGCATGATGGTTGGTACACTTTTGATCAGGTGATTAAGATTATAGATGAGGATGCTCCTGAGATATCTGATTGTTCTAACATCGAGATAGATCTTGAAGGTGATTGTAGCGCGAAGATCAAATTAAGAAACAAAGCAATTGACTCAGGCCCATGTCCTGGCGTCAAGATGGAAGTAGAAGTTGTGGTGTATGACTCAGATGGTGATCATGTCACTAGCAAGTGGATCCATGCAAAGCATGATGAAGAATTTGCGTTGAGCTTAGGATACCTCGGCCCAGGGGATTATTCTATCCATTGGTCAGTGATAGATGGATGCCGCAATAAAGGTGGATGTATCCAGAAGTTGACAGTGATCGATAAGAACCCTCCGCATCTCATCTGTCTTCAAGACCTTAGTACAGCTATCAATGATGAGTCTGGAGTGAGTATATGGGCTAAGGACTTTGTACATAAAGTAGAAGGACCTTGTTATGATGACAACTTAACTTATAGCTTCTACCGTGATACTATAGTCACAAGTGTTTCATTCGATTGTCCTGATGGGATTGGGTTGAATGAATTAGAAGTATTCGTGACATCAAGCAGTGGTGTTCAAGTCTCTTGTAATACGAGCATATTCGTTGCTGATCATTCTATATGTGATCCAGAGGCGATGCAGATAGCAGGTATCGTAACTGATAGATTTAAGAATGCCATAGAAGGAGCTGAAATCATGGTTACAGCTGACAATGCATATGTGAGCTCAGACATGTCTAATGAATTTGGAAAGTACGGAGTGAACGGGATCACTTTTGATTTAGGCAGACCAGTAGTGTCGGCTTCATTTAAGTCAGATGAAAGAAACAAAGGTCTTGACGGAGTTGATTTGATTTATCTATTGAGACACGTTATGGGTATTGAGTCATTGCCAAAGACTGATCAAAGAGCAGCCGCGGATATCGATAGTGATGGAGATATAGATATGGAAGACTATTGGGATCTTGTTGATCTTGTTTATGAGATTCCGGGTCGCGATGCTAATCCTGAACCATGGAAGTTTTTCGATGATAAGTTGATGTTCTTTGGTACTACAGATGCAACGCGTCTTGTGGAGCCAGTGAAGATCGCACGATTCCGTCATGAGTATTCACTAATAGGAGTTAAGACAGGAGATTTGGATTTCTCATGGAGACCCGGAGAAGTGGCAAGCAATCGCTCAGCAGCTAAATCATCTCACTTTAGTTCTACAATAAAAGCTGGACAATCTGAGTACGTCATAGACGTGCCTACATATGGAAAGATTATGTCAGTAAGCCTTTCGGCAAATGCAATTTCTGATGATAATCTTAAAGTCTCTACTATAGATGGAAGTGAGCTTGCTTATATAGTTGAGTCGGACGAGCAAGGAGATAGAATAATCATCTTGTCAACTGATAATCTATCAGGGACTAAGATTGTAATAAGCAGTACGCAGAGTTTTGAATTAACAGGACAAGGAGCTTTATATGAAGGGGAAGAGGCTGATGGAATACTCGTTTCTGATTGGGTGTTGACATCGTTTGAATCCACAGCTTCAGGTGCTATGATGGTTAGTCCTAATCCTTTTGAAGATGTATTTACATTGACATTAGAAAGTATAGATAATCAGAATGGAACATTGGAGGTCTTCAATATGCAAGGCCAAAGATTGCTTTCTAAAGATCTCGTTTTAACCAAAGGTGTGAATCAAACTGTGGTGGACGGAGCTACTCTTCAATCTGGTTTATATGTCGTAGCGTTAAGTACATCTACAGGTAGAATATCAAAAAGAATAGTTAAAAGATAAGGATAGGTATACTGATGGAATACCAATGGCCAAGTATCAATACTTGGCCATTTTATTTACTAAGAATTTTCCAGTTTTCATCTTCTTATTTTTCGGCCTTATGCTATAAGAATAATAGCCAGGACTCAAATTTTTAATAGACAGAACTCCGTCACTGTTAAAATCTGATTCTGTAAATGTTTTAGTATAAACATCAGGAGCTGCGGATCTTTTAATCGTCACATTTACAACTTCGTTTTTCAGGTCAGTTCCTAACGAGAAGTTTATAGACCCGTATGAAGGAGTGGGCCATATTCTAAATAGTTCATCGGACTTATTAAGCTCGATCTTTTCTTCTTCTCTTGGCTCAAGCCCTCCGCAAGGGCCTATGGTGTATCCAGCTAATAGCAGTGCTCTTACACCTGTAGTCGATGATGAAGAAAAGATATTAGCACATACTGCTTCATTTGTATTGGGGTTGCACATTGTTATCCAGAATCGACGATTGTCACAACGAGGTAGATTGAAAAGGCTGTTCATCGGAATCACTTTTATCATAACAGTATCTGAGTCCTCGCAGCCATCTTCGTTTTTTGCATTTAGTATATACTCTGTATCTGTAGTTGGGCATGCCTCCGGATTTAGGATGGTTGTATTGCTCAATGAATTAGAAGATGCCCATTCGTATTTATGATTGGCCGAGACATCTTCTATTGACCCATTTAGATTGGCGCATTGGTTTGCGTTAAGGAAACCAAACCTTGTAGTGAGTAGAGAAACGTCTTCTCCTGCGTTCGCCTTGAAGCTGTCGCAGGTTGTGCTCAGAGCATCGGTGTTTGCAAAAGTGGAATTACAAGCTTCCTGCGGATTCCAATTCCAATTAACATAATTGCGACTATCGACTCTTGGTGCAATAAAAAGACCATAGAGAAAAACAGGATTGGAAGATCTTCCACGTGTTCTAATTTCTGCACTTGCTTGGATGTTAGCATAGACAATGCTTCCATTAGATATTCGAGCGTCATTTGCAAATATGGAAAGTCGATTGTTGTTTATATTGATTTGGCTGTTAGTCCCAAATGTCACTCTGTTTTTTACAATTAGCTCTGCACAGTCTCCAATTATAAGGCTGCCATCTCTTTGGATATTGAGATCTTCTATAAAGACTTGATTAGATTCAAAAATAACTGTACCTCCTGTTCTTACAGTGACATCTTTGTACTCTGCTGCTGTTAAAGTTTGAGTTGTTCCGCTGGCAATTGTTACAGAATTGTTGGCGCTGGAGTTGTTCTCTAAGAAAGTTGGAAGTTGAACATCCGGTTCTTGATATAATCGAGTCGTCACAAGACTTCCACCAGTGACGGTTATAACTGGTGCTTCTACAAATGTTGTTGCGCCAGTTACTCTGGATTGCGTGGCTATAAGTGCGCTTCCTGTTGGGTTTAGCGCGCCTACGCCTCCATTTATAACTGCAGTACGATTAGAAAGTATCGCATTCTCGGTGGCGATGATGACGTACTTCTTAATTGGGTTTTCCCCGCAGTTTAAACTTTCAGGATTTTGCTGTTCCCATGGGCCGATATCGGCTTGATCTTCAATCGTTCGAGGTGATCCAGTTTGATCTGTATTGCTCAATGCATCCTCGCCAGCATTGAGGGCCAGTGAACATCCTATGAACGCCGATGTAAGCGTAGGTCCACCGTTGTTTTGAAGAGGTCCTAACTGGATTTCTATAGGTTGACTTTCGCTACCTATTTGATTATTGCTTCCGGGGATGTCTTGGCTATCAGAGTAGACACTGATTATGTTGTGATGTACTTCGGATGCGTCTTCCCAAAGGGCTTTAGTATATACATCGGGAGAAGAGGTTGTATCGGTATTCTGTACAATTAGGTTGTTGGATAAAGATTTTATCGCAAAGCCATCATCATAGATGCCACCACCGTATCCTGCTTTGTTGTTAGAGATGTTGCAGCTGATGATGCTTAACTTCTTTGATGCATCTCCATTAATGGTACAAATCCCTCCACCTATACCTCCACATTTATTTTCACTGATCGTGCATTGATATAAATCAAGCATTTCAGAGACAGCTATGCCTCCCGCATTTCCTTCTATGAAGATTAAACCTGCTCTTTCTTTTTCTAATCTTCCTAAGACTTGATTTCTTCCTACAGAGGATTTGATCGCAGTCAGCTGTTCTGCATAGATACCGCCAGCTTCTGCTATACTTTGATTGTCAGTTATGTTGCTTGAAGATAGATATATGATGCTTCCATAAATCCCGCCTCCAAAGACAGCTTTAGATTCTGTGATGTCACAATGATTAATGTTCAAAGTACCCATTGAGAATATAGCACCTCCCTTTGCCTGTACATCTGATTGGGCTGATATTGCTCCCTCTGTTAGGTTAAGCCCTTCGAGATTTACACTGGTCCCTTCTATTTGGTAGAATATCCTTGAACGACCTTGAGCGGTGATGGAGATGCGATTATCAATAGGGCATAGGATTGACATATCCTTCGTGAGCCGAAGAGATCCAGACGTTAGTACAATCGATCGGCCATGTATGGCTTCATCAAATAGCACTTTTCCCTGATCATCAACAAGCGCAATAGCTGCTCGAAGTGATCCGGGGCCGTCATCAAGGGTATTAGTTACGAGTTCAATCTGTCCTGCTTTCACAGGGCGGGGGATGGACAAAATGGACGCAGCCAATACTAAGCTCCATAGGCACGCGGATAGCTTAGTCATAACCGAAAACAATTTCAAGTTCTGTTAAGAACTAGTTTACGTTCGGTACGTTACTTCAAATATAAAGGATTATCATAATATATCAAACGTTAGAGGTCAGCGGCTTATAGAGTAAAAAAATTTATAATGCCAAGTGTCGAAAAATCCATTCATATTAAGTTTTCCACACATGTAAGTTAGTGCTCATATGTTTTTGATAACCACTTAGTTATATATATTTTTATAGCGCTATGAGAAGGGATGGAGACGATTCCAACACCAACACCTTTTGAAAGTTTTTTTACATATCGTCTCAATCATTTCTCTAAGTGATCAAAGGAGTCCTATGGACGTGCCTATCCTTTGATGTGAGTGATAATAGACCATGCCAACCTTGAGAAGGACAATATCTGGGCGATATTGCTATATCGCTATAGTTGTCTTAAGCGTAATGACTATGCTTGGAAGTGCGCAGCTATATGCGCAAACCACAATATTTTCTGCTGATTTTGAAACACTTACCGGTGATAACAATTGGATCATGCAAGGTGGTGCCACGGACGGTGATTGGATCATGGGCACACCGACCCCTTATACTACAAATGGAATCCAAATGGAAATCTCCGCTTTCCAAGGTTCAAGGGATCTTGTAACAGGAGAGAATTTTAGCCAAGATGTAGACGGTGGACCAACAAGAGCCCGATCACAAAACATTACTCTTCCACAAGGCACGATAACAATTGACTTCGAATATTACTTCTCTTATTATACTAACTCGAGCACAAGTGATCATTTCTTCTTCGATATCAGAAGAAGTAGTGACAATGCGCTACTTAGACGAATAGTTAATGAGAGAGGAAGTAGTGCAGGGCTCGATGCTGCCTGGATTCATGTAACTGATGATCTTTCTGCTTTTGCAGGACAGGACATCTATATCAGGGTGCAATCTCGAGATATAAGTAACGGAAGCAAAGTTGAGGCAGCTGTAGATCAGATTGTTATAACTGGACAGAGTCCCAATAATGTAGCGGGAACGGTCTTCGATGATATCGATACAGATGGCGAATTTGGTACTGGTGAGTCAGGTATTCCTGGTGTAACGGTTACTCTTTTTGATAATACAGGACAGGTTGGTCAAACTACTACTGATGCATCAGGAGCATATTCTTTCTCAAGCGTCAATCAAGGCACTCCCTATCAAATTGTCTTTTCAAATTGGCCTTCAGGTTTTCAAGAATCTGTTCTTGGTACTGATAATAATGGTTCAGTACAACTAGTAAGTGCTGGGGATACTAATGAAAGTCTGGGATTATACGCTGCGGATCTTACTTGTGCTTCTGATCCATTCATGGTTATACCATGTTATGTCGAAGGACCGAATAGTTCTGTAGCTACAGAGCCAGCGATTGTTAAGGTCAGATCAAGTGCAGATGGGCATGACTTTACTGGTACATCCTACAACGCTGGTTATCAAGGGATAGCTATAGCAGACTACGCTGCAGTCGGTACTGTATACGGCGTGGCTTGGCAGGCAACTCAGAAAAGAATATACACTTCAGCTTTCCATAAAAGATATGCGAGTTATGGCCCGTCAGGAGCCGATGCCATTTATCAAATGGATTTAGATGGAAATATAACAGGAGTCATTTCTATGGATGGGCTTATAGGTATTACAAATTCTACAGGTGGAGACGTACACGATTTTACAACTGTAGTCAATGGGCAAATCCTTGACCTTGGAAGTGGAGATCAGAGTTTCGATGCTGTAGGTAAAAGAGGAATGGGAGATATCGAAATGTCAGGAGATAACAATACCCTCTACATCGTTAATTTGTTTGATCGAAAGATATACGCGCTGGACGTGAGCTCTGGATCAACAGCGAGTACAACCATCTCCGCTTCATGGTTGGCGCCTGATGAGACAAGTGCTGGACGCCATAGGCCATTTGGATTGGCATGGCATGATGATCAATTGTGGATAGGAAGTGTTGATGAGAATGGAAGTAATGCCTTTGTTCATAGCCTTGATGTTGCAACAGGAGTATTTTCTCTTGAACTAACTATTCCATTACAGTTTGATAGACAGAGTTTCTTTGGTTTAGCTTCAAATACTGTAAATGCGCCAGCAAGATGGAATGCTTGGCAAACCAATACGAACTTCAATCCTTATGATGTATCAAGTGAGATAGGATATCCACAACCTATGTTGTCCGATATCGAGTTCGCTACCGACGGATCTATGATCATAGGTTTTAGAGACCGATTTGGAGATCAGTCTGGCGCAGGTAAATATTTTGCTTCAAGCAGTACTAATTTGACGTGGGCCATTAGCCAAGGAGATATATTGAAAGCATGCAATTCAGCTACTGGTTTTGATCTCGAATCTGGTGCTTCGGGAGATTGTCCAGCACCAGGCAATGGATTTGGTAATTCTGGACCAGGAGGCCAAGAGTTCTACTATTGGGACTTTTTCGAAGTAGGTACTGGACTTTGGGATCCAAGTCTTAATGATGGCGGTTTTCACTGGGAAACTTCTCAAGGAGGATTATTGCAAATAGAAGGTGCTGATTACATCATCAGTACTGCTATGGATCCAATCAATGATTTCTCAGGTGGATATGTAAAGTTCAATAATAACAATGGATCAAGGCAAGGTGTGTCTGGACCGACCACTGCAGCTAACTTGGTTGGTGGATATACTATCTATGAAGCAGGTGATTATAATAATGCGCTTCCGCCAAATAATGGATTTGCCGCAAAGGCAAATGGGCTTGGAGATATAGAAGCGGCTTGTGTCAGTTATATCACAATCGGAAACTTTGTGTGGTATGATGCAAATGGCGATGGCATCCAAGATCCCGATGATCCCGGATTGGCTCAAGTTACAGTTGAGCTTTATAAAGATGATGTTCTGGTCGGACAGGTGACTACAGATGCTGGAGGGTATTACTTCTTCGGGGGGCCTTCAGACAATGGATTATTCAATGGATCATTACTGGCCAATACGGAATACGACATACGTATCAACATATCGAGTGCACAAGCCAATGACGGGAGTGTTACAAGTATCGGAGGAGTTACTTTGCTTAATGCGACTAATGATCAGTTAGATTCTGATGGTATGAATCAAGGTTCATATTCAGAAGTGACATTTGTAACAGGTACTGATGGAACAACAGATTATTCTTTTGATTTTGGTTTTTCTGATTGTACAGAAGTTTCCTCTACCAATGAATACGAAGGGTGCATCGGAGATGGGTATGAGAGTTTCGTCGGTACCTCAACTTATAATGAGGCTAATCCTTCAGGAGTCGATACATTAGTTTCTTCCTTTGGTTGTGATAGTATAGTTTCTACAATGATGGCATTCTTACCAAACGGAGGGAGTGGATATCTTAATGATACAATGGTCTGCAAACCTCAAAGCATAGACATAGATGGGACACCTCCATCATATATAGGAAGTATTAGTTCTCATACATGGACGGATTTAGGAATAGGCACTGCAAGTGGTTATATTCTTTCTAATACTTCCAGCGCCGTTATAACGCTTGATGCTTCAGCGGCTGATGTTGGTAGTGTCTTCTTACAGTACAAAGCAGAACATGACGAATGCCCGATTATAGATACTGTTATCATTCAGATCTTCAGTGCTCCAGTAAGCGAGATCATTAGTGATTTAGATACTATTTGTACTGGGGCTACAATGACCTTATCTGCACTTACTAATTATCTTGTTCAGCCTGATAGTGGCTTCATACCTCCTATGAATTCTGGCCAAGGTTTTACAGGAGATAACTATATATATGGTATCCAAGATCCCATGAGCACAGTCGTGAAGATTACCCTACCTACTTGGGATGATCATTTTGACACGATGAGAGTCAATGGTTTAATGGTTTTTCCAGAAGTTTTTCAACCAGGCTCATATAATGCTTCAGGGATGAATTGTGCTTCACCTTGGGTAGCCAACGTGAATGGCCTTCCCCGGTCTATCATTGAAATATCAAGTACTCAGGTCAGATACTTTAGTAGCCTTACCTCTACGAGTACAGTTATGACAGAAGTCTTTCCGACAAGTTGGGTGACCACTCCACAACCTTTCGTTGAAGGGACCAATGTCATCCGATTTGGTGTTCAGAATACAGCTGGGCCTGTTAGTGGAAGTTGGACAGTGGAGGCAGAAAATAATAGTGGGTATGACTATTTATGGAGCACTGGTGACACCACCATTGATATAACAGTTAATCCAGTTACTACAACTACTTATCAGTTAACTGTTACTTCTCCAACTGGGTGTTCTTCTATAAGCGAGAAAACTATACACGCCGGTATAAGTGGTTCTGAGTCTTTTACCTACGAAGGGTGTAGTGGAGATGGCTATGCCATCGAAGTCAATGGTATCGTTTTTAACGAATCGAATCCTTCAGACACATTAGTTGTGGTGACCCAAGGAGGATGCGATAGTATATTCTATATAGACCTGAATTATAATTTACCGCCTAGTGTTGAGGCAGGAGGAAGTGCAGCTCCGATATGTTCTAATGAATCATTGGATTTGGCAACTTTAGGAGCGAGTATCACAGGAGGTGTTACAACGGGCACTTGGACCTCGACTGACGGTGGCACATTTGACAATGGAGGCAGATTTGGCGATCTCGTTTCTGCAACTACATATATACCCAGTGAAGCAGAAATAAATGGAGGGAAGATTATTCTGACCCTTACTTCTGATGATCCTCCTGGACCGTGTGAGCCAGATGCAGATGCTATTATGATCCTTATCAACGATATAAGATGTGCTCCATTCCCTTGGTCAGGTGGTTACTAAATGATGCTATACTGATCCATTCATGTGAGAGATAATTAAGAGTTGTCTCACTTGAAAGAAGAGGTATCGCGATCATGATTTCACCTACGTAAATGCTCCATTACCTATCAAGCTACTACTTAGTTGAGCCTTCTGCAGTGGTCACTTTAAGCAAGAAAATCGATCTTAGATAGGTGTTTTCGATTATAGGTATATATCTAATTATGCCCCTAAATGACTCTAAAGGAAAGATGCATTTACACGATTAAGCATCAAAATTTCCTTCAACAGTCTATGAAAATGCCAAATAAACGGCTAAAGCAGAGGTGCTTTAGAGGTTGAAATGGATCGTTTACTAGGTGATTTTATAAGATAAATGACTTCATTTCATGGTGAAATGGTATCAAGTTTTACCCCTCGATATGCCCCCTTCATCTTTGCAGACGCCTCAGTCTCCCTTTTTTCTAAAAGAAGGGAAAAGGTCTAAAAAATGTTAAAATCCAGATTTTAGGCTCAAAATCTTAAAGAAATATTCACATTTCCCTCATATGAAATATACGGCATAAGTAATTGTATATCAGTGTTTTACACATTTTATTTTTTCTCTCTTAAGGGTCATATAGTTTTTTACATATACAAGACGGTTTTTGGCAAAATACTTGGCATAGCAAGGATGAATAATAGTATCTCGAAATGGATATGAATCATACGACTATGGCGCCAAGCGCAAACAACAACGTTAAAAATCAAGAATCGATGAAAGATTTAAACTTCGCGAGATGGCTGATCCTTGCACT